>JAEYXI010000534.1 GCA_023428515.1 Pseudomonadota bacterium
GGCCAGGCCGACCACCAGCAGCGCCAGCCCCATGCCGACGAGACCCGCGAGCAGCAGCGGCCGGCGGCCGAGCTTGTCGATGAAGGCGATGGCGATGAAGGTCGCGGCCACGTTGACGCCGCCGACCGCCCAGGTCGTCGCCATGGTCTGCGAGTCCGGAGTCGCAAAGCCCGCCGCGGCAAAGATCTGGTCGGCGTAGTAGATGATCGCGTTGATGCCGGTGATCTGCTGGAAGATGGCGAGGCCGAGCGCGATCGTCAGCGGCCTGCGCCAGGCCGGGTCGAGGACATCGCGCCAGGATGCATTGCCTGCCTCCTCGTCCAGCGTGTGCTCGATCTCCGCGAGCCCCGCGCCTGCGTCCTGTCCCGGTGCGACCTTGCCGAGCACTGTTCGCGCCTCGTCGCGGCGCCCGGCCTTGACCAGCCAGCGCGGCGACTCGACGCCCAGTGCACCGACCAGCACCAGCAATATGCCTGGCACCACCGAGATGCCGAGCATCCAGCGCCATGAGTCGCTGGCGGCGAGCCCGGCATTGACCAGATAGGCGAGGAAGATGCCGATGGTGATGGCAAGCTGATAGGCCGAGACGAAGCGGCCGCGATGTGCGGCGGGCGCCAGTTCCGAACCGTAGAGTGGTGCAGCCACCGCCGCGACGCCGACGCCGACGCCGACGACCAGCCGGCCGATCACCAGCAGCGACACGTCGGGTGCAAGCGCCTGCAGCAGGGCGCCGAGGATGAACAGCAGGCCGGCGATCAGCACTGCGCGCCTGCGGCCGTAGCGGTCCGCGAGATAGCCGCCAGCGAGCGAACCGATCAGTGCGCCGAGCGTCACCCAGCTCGTCACCACCTCGACGAGGATCGAGCTCAGTGTGAAATGCTGCTTGATGCCGTTGAGCGCGCCCGAAATGACGCCCTGGTCGTAGCCGAAGAGCAGCCCGGCCACGATGACGACGGCGAGCACGACGATCAGCGGCCCGCTCAGCGCCTCGCTCCGTGGCTTCGGCACATTGATCGACGGCTGCGTCACCGACATGGGCATTCCCTCCCGTCGCTTGACGGCCCTGCGATCGCATGGCCGCGAGGGTGTCGTGCCACGCCATCGGGGTCTTGTCCATGCCGCAGGGGCAACCGGGCTCAGCCGGCGCGGCGCATATCCGAGGACTCGATCAGCCTGGCCGCTGCCTCCCGGCCGGCGACGATCGCCCCTTCGACGTAGCCGGGGAAAGAGGATGACAGCTCCGACGAGGCGAAGAAGAGCGGCGGCGCCCCCGCCCTCAACAGGTTCTCCGCATCCCGCGCGTGCATGTCGACCACGAGGTCGCTATAGGCGCCGCCCGACCAGAGGTCCCCGGTCCAGTCGCGGATCGTCATGTCGAGCATTTCACCGGCGTCAGACCCCAGCGCGGCCACCAGCCGCTCGGTCACCTCCGCCCGCAAGGCTTCATCGCCAAGTTTCCTCCATTCGATCGCCAGCGGTCCCCCTACGAAGAAGACGAGTTGCGGATGCGCCGCGTCGCGGCTGAGATCGAAGACGAAGAGCCCGGGAGGTTCGCGCCACATCACCATCCCGCTCTGTCCCCGGTCGCGCCAGAAGGCGTGGCCATATCGGATGAGCACCTTGATCACCGTGCCGCTTCGCCAGGCGCCGAGCGCGCGTGCCAGTCCGGCCGGCAGTGCCGGCGCATAGTCGATGCGCGACGCCGCGACCGGCGGCGCGGCGACCAGCGCGGCGTCCGCCGTGATCGTCTCACGCGCCGTAACGATACGGACACCGCCCGGCGCGCGCTCGATCCGCGTCACCGGCGTCGACAGGCGTACCCGTCCGCCGAGATCGCGGGCGAGGTCGTCGGCCAGCGAATGCATCGTCTCGGCAAGCTGGTATTGCAGCTCGCCGACTTCATTGGTGATGCGGCGGTCATTGTCGATGAGGTGCCAGATCGGCAGGTTGTCGAGGTCGAGGCACCAAAGGCTCTCGATCATCGAACGGAAGGCCGCCTTCACTTCCGCCGGCTCGTCCTGCGCCTTCAGCCATGCGGCGACGCTCATGCCGGCGATGCCGGGATCGTCGGGCGATATCCGGTTCATGCGCTCGCGCAGCGCCGCCGATCCGTCGATGGCGCGGTCGGCTTCCTTTCGCCCCATCGCCGGCTGCGTGACATAGTCGCCGTCGAAATTGCTTTCGACCAGCGTCTTGCCGTGCCTTTTCGCCAAGGCCATGACGGCCGGCATGTCCTGGCAGATGAACTGGCCGCCAGTATCGACCATCTCGCTGAGCCCGTTGCTGCTCGCCTCCACGCGGCCGCCGACCCGGTCGCGCGCTTCCAGCACGGTAACGTCCATGCCGGCTTTGTTGAGTTCAGTGGCTGCGGATAGTCCGCAAAAGCCGGCGCCGACCACGATGACACGGAGCATCTCTCCTCTCCCCGCTTACGGGGAGAGGATGTCGGCGAAGGCGACAGGTGAGGGGCTGCACGAACTTCTCAAATCCTGGCTCCGCCCCTCATCCGGTCCTTCGGACCACCTTCTCCCCGTGAACGGGAGAAGGAATCCAACGCTCAGTAGCCCGCTTTGATCTTCTCGAATTCCTCGATCATCTTCTGCTTCAGCGCGGCCGGCACGGGCGACTGGAACAGCGTCTTGTCGACGAACTTGTCGACGTCGGCGTAGCCCTGCGCCTCGACGACGGCCGGGTCGATCGACGCCATGCTCTTGGCGTCGGCATGGCCGTAGCCCCAGTCGGAGAGCAGGAAGCTCGCCACCTCCGGCGCGTTGATGGAATTCAGGAAGTCGTAGGCCTTGTCGGCGCTGCCCGGCGCACCCTTCAGGCGCACATAGCCGCACACCCAGGTCGATTGCCCTTCGGCCGTGTCGCGCGTGTTCTTGATCGGGGCACCGGCGAGCGCCGACTGCACGGCGGCGTCGTTCCAGGCCCAGGCGAGATCGACCTCGCCGCCCGACAGCGCCTGCACGATCTCGGTCGTGTCGGTCCAGTAGAGCCTGACGTTCTTGTGCACCTCGCGCAGGAAGTCCGACGCCTGTTTGAACTGCTCGTCTGTCATCTGCGTCCAGTCCTTCAGCCCGATGACGAGCGAGGCCAGCGCATAGGCGTCGTCGACATTGTCGCCGATCGAGACGCGGTCCTTGAATTTCGGGTCGGCCAGCGACTTCAGTGACTTGACGTCGTCGGCGGAGACTTTTTCGGAATTGTAGGTGAGAAGCGTGTTGCCCCAGTCCCAGGGCATGAACCAGGCGGTGCCGTCGGCGGTGGTCGCCAGGTCCTTCATGCCCATGATGCCGGGGTTCATGTCCTTCCAGCCTTCGATCTTCGAAGTGTCGAGCGGCTCCAGCAGTCCCGCCTCGCGCCACTTCACCACGCTCTGCGAGCAGGGATGGGCGAGATCGGTCTTGAAGCCCGAGCGGATCTTCTCGAACGCTTCGTCCTCGTCGCCGAAGAAGGTGAAGGTCGGTGAATCGCCGTTCTTGGCGACGTAGCCCGGATGGAATTCCGGCGCCTCGTAACCGGACCAGTCAAAGATGACGAGTTCGCTGTCCTCCGCGGTGGCGATCGCCGCTGCCGAGGCCGAGAGCGCGGCGGCGAGGATGAGGCTGATGCCGAGACGGCGGTTTTTCGGTTTCATGTCGGTTCCCCTGTTACTGTTATGGTTCATGCAGACTTTTGTGCGCCGGCCGCCGGCGGAAGATCGGCGCGAGAGAAATGCTTCGGAAAGGCCGACGCCAGATATTCGCAGGCGGCCTGGTAGGCGGTTTCCCGCGTCACATCCTCGGTGCCCATCATCAGCCTCAGCCACAGTCCTTCGAGCATGGCCGAGAGCGCGAGCGCCGTCGCCACCGGCTCGAAATCGTAGCCGCCATCCTGCTTGAGCTTGCGGCACAGCTCGATGAACACGTTCTGGTACGCTGCGTCGCGCGCGCCGCAGAGCGCCTGATAGGTCGGCCGCGATTTCGCCTCGCCCCAGAAGGCGCACCAAGCGGCGAGCTTGCGCTTGTTGCAGATCGAGCGGTCGAAGTCGGCGGCCACCAGCGTGCCGAGCTGCCGTGCCGGATTGTCGCCGGCCTTCTGCAAGGCCGAGCGCCAATGCGCCGAATATTCGTCCGCCATATATTGCAGCGTCGCGACGAGCAGCTTTTCCTTGCTCTCGAAATGGAAGTTGACGATGCCGCGAGACAGGCCGGCGCCGTCGGCGACATCGGCCATCGTGGTCTCGGAGTAACCGCGCTTGGCGAGCGAATCGATCGTCGCCTCGATCAACTGCTGGCGGCGCGTTTCCTTCGACGCCTTGCGTCCGCGCTTTTCCGGTTCGGGCTGCTTCTCGCCATCGGAGCTTCGATCCCCGAGCGCCATTGTCTTCATCTCTTCTGCAGCGCTCCACATTTCAGCTACCGGCTCCCCGCCGGCTTCCAGCCGCGAAGATGAGTGGGCCGGTGCTCACCCGAGTCAAGCACCTTCTGCATCGCTTCCCAGGTACGAATGTTCTTGTCCACATAGGCAGAACCGACCGCCGCGGCGACCTTGTCGTATAGGGAGCCCTTCAGCTGTTCGAGTTCATGGCGCGCGACATCGCGGTACCACGGGTTGCGGTCGCGGGTGACGACGTCGGTGAAGCCGGCCCGCCGCATCGCCTCGGCGTAACGCGCGGGCGAGGCCATGGCGAAGGAAAGCCCTTCGGCGGCGATATAGGCCTTCATCTCGGGAGAAGGCTCGCCGTCATGCGAGATCATCCAGTTCGACGCGGCGAACACCCCGCCGGGCTTCAGGACGCGGAAGATCTCGGCAAACAGCGCGTCCTTGTCGGGAACATGCAGAAGCGCATCCTTGGAGAACACCGCGTCGAAGCTCCGGTCGGCGAAGGGCAGGGGGCCTGGCGGCGCCTGGACGAAGGTGGCGCGGTCCGACAGTCCGCGCTTGGCGGCGCGCAATCTCGCCGCCTCGACCACGGGCAGCTCGACATCGAAACCTGTCGCGCGCCCTGCGTCGTGCTTCTCCACCAGATGCAGCGTGATGCCGCCCGAGCCACAGCCGATGTCGAGGATTGTCTTGCCTTGGAGCGACAGGCCGTCCAGCACGCGGTCCACTTCCTCGGGTCCGCCGGGCGACAGGTATCCGTCGCCCCACAGCGCTTCCAGGAAGCGTATGGCGTCATCGTCATATTCGGGCGCGGCGTTCGCCGTTTCGATCATCGATCGCTCCCAAATGCCTGCCCAGCTCAGGCTCGAAAAGGCTGGCAAAGCCTAACCCACTATGGAGAAATTGCAACTCCATTTGTTGAACATTCATTCAATATGGCTGGACAGGCCACGTTTCGGCGTGCCAGATTTGGCAATCATCCGGTTCGGATACGCAGACATGAAGACATGGGACGCTATCGTCATCGGCGGCGGCCATAACGGGCTCGTCAATGCCTGCTACCTTCAGCGGGCCGGCCTTGACGTATTGGTGGTGGAGAAGAACGACTGGGTCGGCGGCGCGGCGACCAGCCGCGAGCTGACGCCGGGCTTCCTCTATTCCAACTGCTCCTATGTCTGCTCGCTGTTCCGGCCGGAGATCATGCGCGACCTTGAGCTGCCGCGCTTCGGGTTGCAGGTTATCGCTTATGAAGGCGGCGCGGTCTTTACCCGCGACGGCGACTACCTCGCCAACTACCGCGACCACGACGCGCATCGCCGCGAGTTCGCGCGCTTTTCCAGGCGCGATGCCGAGGCCTATGACCGCTATGCGCGCGACGTGACGCGGCAGTGCCGGTTCATCCAGCCGCTCCTGATGCGCACCGCGCCGGACCCCACGAGTTTCCGCCCGCGCGACGTCGGCGAGTTGATGTTCCTGGCCAGGAAGTTCTGGGATCTCGGCCCGTCGCAAATGGCCGAGACGCTTCGCTTCTGGACCATGTCGATCTCGGACTTCCTCGACGAATATTTCGAGACCGACGTCATTAAGGCGAATTTCTCGATCTCCGGCATCATCGGCACCGCCCTCGGCCCCATGTCCCCGGGCACCGCCTATGTGCTTCTCCACCACTATATGGGCGAGGTCGACGGCTCGGTCGGCGCCTGGGGTTATGCGCGCGGCGGCATGGGCGCGATCACCAAGGCATTGTCGGCAAGTTTCCAGGCGTCAGGCGGCACGATCCGCACCGGCGCGGAGGTGGACAAGGTTCTGGTCAAGGACGGTAGGGCGACCGGCATCGTGCTCGCCAGCGGCGAGGAGATTTTTGGCAAGCTCGTCATCTCCAATGCCGATGTGAAGCGCACCTTCCTCAAGCTGGTCGAGGAAAAGGAACTGCCTGATGTGTTCCTGCGCAGGGTGAAGAACTTCAAGATCCGGGGGTCGTCGGGCAAGGTGAACATCGCGCTCGACTCCCTCCCCGAATTCCCGGCGCTGCCCAAGGATTCGCCCTGCTATCGCGGCGATCTCCACTTCACCGATTCCGTCGAGCGCATGGAGCGCGCCTATGACGACTGGAAGGCCGGCCGCTGGTCGGCCGATCCCTTCCTCGACATGATGATCCCGACCACGCTCGACCCGACCATGACGCCGCCGGGCAAGCACTTCATGAGCTGCTTCGTCCAATACTGCCCGCCCAAGGTCGAAGGTCGCGACTGGACCGACGCCGACCGCGACGCCTTCGCCGAAACCGTGATTTCGCAGATCGCGGACTACTCGCCCGGCTTCCGCGACCGCATCATCCATATGGAGGTGCGCACGCCGCGCGAACTCGAAGCCGAGGTCGGCCTGACCGAGGGCAACATTTTTCAGGGCGAACTCACCTTCGACCAGCTCCTCTTCAACCGCCCGGTGCCCGGCTATGCGCAATATCGCTCGCCGGTCGGCGGGCTCTACATCTGCGGCTCCTCCACCCATCCGGGCGGCGGCGTCATGGGCGCACCCGGCCGCAACGCCGCCGCCGAGATCCTGCGCGACCTCTCCAAGCCAACCCGTCACATGAGCCCCGCCCATGACGTCATATGATGTTGTCGTCATCGGCGGCGGTCACAACGGTCTTGTCTGCGCGGCTATGCTGGCAAAGTCCGGCCGCAAGGTGCTGGTGCTCGAAGCCGCTTCCGAGTTCGGCGGTGCGGCGCGCACGGAAGAATTCGCGCCGGGCTTTCGCGTGTCCTCCATCGCCCATGTTCTGAACCGGTTGCACCCGGAGGTCGTGAAGGCGCTCGAGCTGGAAAAGCACGGGTTGGGCTTCGTGCTCCAGGGACCGATTCCATCCATTTCTTTGTCGGCTAAGGACGGCCCGCTTACGCTTACCGGCGCCTATGGTGAAGGCCTCGTCGGTGCCTCCGCGTCCGAAGCCGCGGCATGGAAGGAACTGCGCGCGCAACTCTTCCGCTATGCCGGCATACTGAAACCCTTCCTGGCGCGCCGCCCGCCGGACCTTCGCGGTGGCAACTCGCTGTCGGAGGTCTTTGCGCTCAGCCAGACCGGCCTGGCGTTGAAGAGGCTCGGCAAGGAAGACATGCGCGACTTCCTGCGCGTCATCCTGATGAACGTCGCCGACCTGCTCGATGAACAACTCACCGACAACAGGCTGAAGGGGCTCCTTGCCTTCGACGCGGTTCTCGGCAGCCATCTCGGTCCGCGCTCTCCGACCTCTCTCCTCGGTCTTTACTATCGTCTCGCGGGCGAGGTTGCGGGGCAGCCCGGCGCGCAGCTCGTGCCGAAGGGCGGAATGGGCGAAGTCGTCGCTGCAATCGCTGCTTCCGCCGCGAAAGCTGGCGTGAGTCTGCGTACCAACGCGCCTGTGAACAAAATCCGCGTCGACAATGGGCGTGCAACCGGCGTTGTGCTTGAAAACGCTGAGGAAATTTCTGGGAAGATAATCATATCGGCGGCCGATCCATCCACAACCTTCCTGGATATGGTAGGCCCGCGCGAACTCGACACCGGCTTCGTGCGCAAGGTGAAAAACATTCGAAATCATGGCGATGCGGCCAAGCTGCATCTCGCGCTCGACCGTCCGCCGAGGTTTTCCGGCGTCGACGAAGCCGGACATCGGGGGCGTCTCGTCATCGCGCCTTCGACCGACCATGTCGAACGCGCGTTCAACCCATCGAAATACGGGGAGTTCTCGCCCGAACCGGTGCTTGAGATCACGCTTCCGAGCCTGGCCGATCCCTCGCTTGCGCCTGACGGCGCCTGCGTCCTTTCGGCTGTTGTCCAGTATGCGCCGTACAGTCTCAAGGAAGGCTGGGAGGTTGGAAAACCGAAATTCTTCAAGGCAATCATGGGGATGCTGGAAGAGCACGCGCCCGGCATCGGCAAGCAGACCCGCCATGTCCAGCTTCTCACCCCCGCCGACATCGAGCAGCGCTACCACATATCAGGCGGCCACTGGCACCACGGCGAACTGCAGGCGGATCAGATGCTCATGTCGCGTCCGGTGTTCGGCGCCGAGGGGTATGCGACCCCGATCGAAGGGCTTTATCTCTGCGGCGCCGGCTCGCATCCGGGCGGCGGCGTGTCCGGCGTGCCGGGCCTCAACGCCGCCAGGCGCATCATGGCGATGGAGCGCTAAGTCATGGCAAAGACTGCAAAAAAGAGCTCACCCTATGCCGGCCGCATAGCCGCGCGCGGCCATTTCCGGACGCTGCGCCTCGACACGCCGTTCCAGCCGCGCATCGACGCCCTGATGAAGCGCAACGACTGGTACGACTGGGCCGGCTACCGGGCGCCGAATTCCCTTTGGGATGAAGAACTTGAGTATTTCGCCATCCGCAGCCAGGCGGCGCTGTTCGACATCTCGCCGATGGTGAAATACCGCATCGAAGGCCCTGACGCCGACGCCTTCCTCAACCGCGTCACTTTGCGGGATGTCTCGAAGCTGAAGCCAGGCCGCGTCCACTACACCGCCTGGTGCGACGATGAAGGCCATGTGCTTGATGATGGTACGCTTTTTAGGCTGACGGAGGACCGCTTCCGGCTCTGCTGCCAGGAGCGGCACTTGCCGTGGCTGCTCGATTCCGCCATTGGCTACGACGTTTCGGTGGTCGAAGAAACCGAGGCGATCGCCGGGCTGGCGCTGCAGGGGCCGACCTCCTTCGCCATCCTGCGCGAGGCGGGTTTTTCAGGCGTCGAGCAGCTCAAAGTCTTCGATTTGCTCGATTTTCCTCATCAGAACGGGACCGTAACGATTTCTCGCACCGGCTTTACCGGCGATCTCGGCTACGAGCTTTTCGCTCCTGCCGAACTGGCGCTGTCGCTGTGGGATCGCCTCATGGAAGCAGGGCAGACGCGCGGCATCCGCGCGATCGGCTATACGGCGCTGAACCGCGCCCGCCTGGAGGCGGGGCTGATCGTCGCCAATGCCGATTTCTCGACGGCGGAACATGCGCTTCGGGCCGACCGGGTGCGCATGCCCGACGAGATCGGACTGGGCTTCATGGTCGACCTCAAGAAAGGGCACTTCAACGGTCGCCGCGCCATCGAAACCGCGCGGAAGGGCAACAAGCTTCGACACGTCCTCGTCGGGCTGGAGGTCGAGGGCAACATTCCCGCCGACCACGCCATCGTCTATCATCGCAAGAAGAAGGAGGTCGGGCTGGTCAGCGCCGCCGGCTGGTCGCCGCTTGCGAAGAGAAACCTGGCGATCGCGAGCCTTTCGCTGCCCTATGGCGACACGGTGACCGACGACCTCTGGGTCGAGATCTACGCCATGCGCGAGCTGAAATACGAGAAGCTGATGAAGCGCGCGAAAATCGTACCGCGGCCGTTCATCAAGCTGGAACGGCGCACGGCGAACCCGCCGGCGGATTTCTAGCGATGGCCGAAGCCGACAACGAAGCGCAGGAGCAGTGGGAACTGGTCAACACGCCGCTCGGCGAGACCTGGTCCGGCCGCACGCGCTACGCCGCCGCCATGTATTTCTACAAGCGCGGCGAACTCTCCCCTGACGTGCTTGAAGTCTACCGGCTCTGCTCGCGCCTCGACCACCAGGACCCGCTGGCGATCGTCCGCGACCGCGGCGTGGGCAAGGATTGGCTGAAGCGAATGGAATCCGGCGGCGCGCTCGACGCCAAAAACTAGCGGATGATCGGCCCGGCCTGCGTTCGCGTCAGCACCTCGGCGCCGGAATCGGCCATGAGCACGGCATTCGAGATGAAATGATCTCCCTGGCCCGTCCCCATGAGCCAGGAAAGGATGTGGAAGCTCATGCCGGTTTCCAGCATGAGATCGGAATCATGCCTCAGCCCGGTGACCGAATTGCCTCCGGTCCAGGAGGGCGGCTGGCCGATGCCGACCAGATAACCGCAATGATGGCGGCGATAGTGGGCGAGGCCTGCTTCGTCGACGACATTCTGCCAAGCGGCATAGACGTCGCGCGCCCTGGCGCCAGGCTTCAGCGCGGCGACGACCGCGTCGAAGGCGGACGCGGTGATTTCGGCCATCCTCGCGTCCTCGTCGCTGATGCCGCCGATCCGGATCAGGCGTCCGAGCGGGGCGTGATAGCGCGAGACGCATCCCGACAGTTCGAGGAAAACCTTCTCGCCCTTGCCATAGAGGCCGCTGCCCCAGGTTGTGTGCTCCTCGCCGAGGCGGGCTTCAGGACGGATGAACGGGCCGAAACCCGGAGCGTGGCCGCCGGACCTGGTCATGGCCGCCAGGCATTCCGCCGCCACGTCCTGTTCCCGCGCGCCCTCGGCGATTGCCTCGATCGCGGCCGCGGCGGCGGCATCCGTCACTGCCGCGGTGCGGCGCATCAGCGCCTGCTCTTCCGGGCTCTTCACCAGGCGCATTCCGTCGACCAGCCCGGAAATGTCGGTCCAACTCGCGTCGATCCGTTCGCGAAGCCTCAGCGCAAGGCCGTGGCTTAGCCCGGAAGTCCATTGCTCGATGCCGATCCGCTTTCCCGCAAGCGAGCGGTCGGCGAGGATACGCGCGGCGGCATCGGCCGCCGTCTCGCTGTCGCTGTGGCCCCTGAATTCAGCCGCGGTCACGCGGTTCGCGATCGTGACCGCCTCCATTGCCCGCGTGACGAGCACAGGCATCCCGTCGAGTGGCACGATCAGGAGATGCGGCGCGAAATAGCCCCAGTGATCGAGGCCGGTGAGGTAGAAGACATTTTCCGGCGAAGCGAAAACGGCCGCGTCGAGCTTTTGGCCGGCGAGGGCTCGGCGCACCCGCTCGATGCGCCCGGCGATCTCCTCCTTGCTGAACGGATTGCAGTCCATCAACGTCTCCTCCCGCTCGTCGCGCGACCGATCGCATCGAAGCATCGTTAGCTATCATATTGTGCACAACAAATCGGCACGTCGCCTCGATATGGCACTATTATCGCGTTTTTTGACGGAAACCAGATATCAACTTGCAGGATGTTTCCGCTAGTTGTACACTTCTATCCAAAGGGAGCGGTTCAATGAAGGCTGCCCCGGGGAAACTGCATCCATCAAGCAACGGGAGAAAAGCATGATCACCTCACCTCTATCTCGCCGCACCGTCGTCAAGGCTGCTGCCGTCCTCGCGCTCGCCGCAGCCTCGCTGGCGCCGGCCTATGCGCAGTCCACGCTGGAGCGCGCCAAGGCAGACGGCTACATCCGGGTCGGCTTCGCGAACGAGGCCCCGTTCGGCTTCGCTACGCCCGACGGCAAGCTGACCGGCGAGGCGCCCGAAGTCGCCAAGGCTGTACTGGCCAAGATGGGTATTGCGCAGGTCGACGGCGTGCTCACCGAGTTCGGCTCGCTCATTCCGGGCCTCAAGGCAGGCCGCTTCGACATCATCGCCGCCGGCATGTTCATCAATCCCAAGCGCTGCGCCGAAATCAATTTCTCCGAGCCGTCCTACGGCATCGGCCAGGCGATGCTCGTGAAAGCGGGCAATCCGAAGGGCGTCAAGGACTATTCGAGCTTCAAGGACAATGCGGACCTCAAGCTCGCCGTGATGGCAGGCGCGGTCGAAGGCGGCTACGCCAAGGACGCCGGCGTCGCCGAGGCGCAAGTCGTCTCGCTGCCCGACCAGTCGAGCCTGGTCGCCGCCGTGCAGTCGGGCCGTGCCGACGGCGCAGCGCTGACCGCGCTTTCGATCGCCGACATGGCGAGCAAGGCAGAAGGCGTCGAGTCCACCACGCCATTCGGCGAAGTCGCCGGCAAATCGGTCAAGGGTCACGGCGGCTTCGGTTTCCGCAAGGACGATGAGGACCTGCTGAACGCGTTCAACGCCGAGCTCAAGGCCTTCCTCGGTACGCCGGAGCACATCGCGCTGGTCGAGCCGCTCGGCTTCGGCAAGGACTACCTGCCGAACAAGACCACCGCCGAGCTCTGCGCCGGCGAATGATCGGACATGCCGAGGCGACCGCTTGCCGCGTCGCCTCCTCTTCTCGCTGAGGCGATGATCCGGCTCGATTTCCGGGCCGGATCATGCCCAGACTGAAACCGTCGCCGCAAGGTCCGGACGTGCCATCAGGCACGCCGCGCGGCAGGAGGGATCGATGGGGATCGGCACGCTCGTAGCCATGCTTGTGACGGCGCTCGCCGTGATCGGCCTTCTGGCCACGCAGGAGACCTACAGCCTGTTTCTGCCCGGCCTGCTACAGGGCGCCTGGCTGACGATCCAGATCACCGTGCTCGGCTCGCTTCTCGCCGTCGTGATGGGCGTGCTTGCCGCGCTCGCCCGGCTCTACGGGCCGGCACCGCTCAGATGGCTGGCGACGATCTATGTAGAGATCTTTCGCGGCACGTCGGCGCTGGTGCAGCTCTTCTGGCTGTTCTTCGTGCTGCCGCAGTTCGGCATATTGATCGACGCCTTCACGGTCGCGGTGCTGGCGCTCGGGCTCAATGTCGGCGCCTACGGGTCCGAGGTGGTGCGCGGCGCCATCCGCTCCGTTGCGCGAGGCCAGTGGGAGGCCTCGATCGCGCTCAACATGAGCCGCGCGCAGATGTTGCGCCGGATCATCCTGCCGCAGGCCTTCATCGCGATGATCCCGCCCTGGGGCAACCTGTTCATCGAGCTCCTGAAATCGACCGCGCTGGTCTCGCTGATCACGCTTGGCGATCTCGCCTTCAGGGCACAGCAGATGAACCAGACGACGCTGAAGACGCTGCCGATCTTCACGCTGGTGCTCCTGATCTATCTTGTCATGTCGCTGGCGATCACCATCGGCATGCGGCTTCTCGAACAGCGTGCCTCGCTCGGGCTGGCACGCGGGAGGTTTGTATGATCTGGGACTGGGCCTTTGCCTTTGAGATACTGCCGACGCTTGCGCGGGCGGCGATCGTCACCATTCAGGCGACGTTGCTCGGCTTCGTCATCGCCGCCCTGCTCGGCCTCGTCTTCGCCATCGTGCGGATCGCGGTGCCCCGCGCCGGCTGGGCGATCTCGGTGCTGGTCGAGCTGATCCGCTCGACCCCGCTGCTGATCCAGATCTTCTTCCTCTATTTCGTGCTGCCCAATTTCGGCATCGTGCTCGACGCCTTCGCCGCCGGCGTGATCGCCATCGGCGTCCACTATGCCGCCTACTGCTCGGAGGTCTACCGCGCCGGTTTCGACAATATTCCGCGCGGCCAGTGGGAAGCCTCGATCGCGCTCAACCTTTCGTCGTGGACGACGTTCAAGGACATCATCATCCCGCAGGCGATCCCGCCGGTCGTGCCGGCGCTGGGCAACTATCTCGTCGCGCTCTTCAAGGAGACGCCGCTGCTTTCGGCGATCGCGGTGCTGGAACTCATGCAGACAGCGAAGATCATTGGTTCGGAGACGTTCCGCTACACCGAGCCGATCACGCTAGTCGGACTGTTCTTCCTTGCGATGAGCCTGGTCTCGGCCATGCTGATCCGCGGTGTCGAAGAGTTGCTGAACCGGAGGACGATCAGATGACGGAACAGCCCATGGTGCGCTTCGACAAGGTGTCGAAACGCTACGGTTCGCTGACGGTACTCGACGGGCTCGACCTCGACATCGGGCGTGGCGAGAAAGTGTCGATCATCGGTCCCTCGGGTTCGGGCAAGACCACCGTGCTGCGCATGCTGATGACGCTGGAATCGATCAATGACGGCGTCATCTGGGTCGAGGGCGAGCCGCTGACGCATATGCAGAAGAACGGGACGCTGGTGCAGGCCAGCACCGCGCATGTCAGGCGCATCCGCTCAAAGATCGGCATGGTGTTCCAGTCCTTCAACCTGTTCCCGCATATGACAGCCATGGCGAACTGCATCGAGGCGCCGGTGACGGTGCTCGGCATGAAGCGCGCCGACGCCGAGGCGCGCGCAGCGGAACTGCTTGAGATGGTCGGGCTTGGCCAGAAGAAGGGGCATTACCCTTCGCAGCTTTCCGGCGGACAGCAGCAGCGCGTCGCCATCGCCCGCGCGCTCGCCATGCGACCGAAGATCATGCTGTTCGACGAGGTGACGTCGGCGCTCGATCCCGAACTTGTCGGCGAGGTGCTGGAAGTGATCCGCCGGCTTGGCCGCGAACACGACTTGACCATGCTCATGGTGACGCATCAGATGGGCTTCGCCAAGGAATTCTCCGACCGCGTCTGTTTCTTCCACCAGGGCAAGATCTGCGAGCAGGGCCCTCCGAACGAGCTGTTCGGCGCACCGAAGAACGAGCGGACCCAGCAATTCCTGCGCGCCGTTCTGGAG
>JAEYXI010000603.1 GCA_023428515.1 Pseudomonadota bacterium
GATGGCGAGATATTCGAGGATGCCCTGGATGGTGCCGTCCTCGCCGAACGGGCCGTGAAGCGCATTGAAGGCGACGTCAGGCTTGAGCTCGGCAAGCACGGAGCCGACATTGCGCTCCACATCCACGCGCGTGACGCGATAGCCTTCGGCTTCGAGAGCGTCGGCGCAGGAATTCCCCGAAGAAAGCGAGACTGGCCGCTCAGAAGAAAATCCTCCCATCAAAACCGCAACGTGCTTCGACTTCATGCCCTGCCAATTCCCCTCACAGCGCAGGCCTGATCTTTGGATAGAGTCCGAGTCCTCCGGCGGAACTGCCCGGCTGAAACGACGCGACCGACTCAAATCAGGAAACGCTGTTAACCGAAAGAATCAGAGAGTTGACTCGCTGGCAAGCATGGAATTGCCCGAGATGCATTTTCTTGATTCGGCTATGGCTTCTTTGACTCAAAAAAGGGTCGGAAATCCGCCCGAGAGCGGTCCGTCGCGCAGACGAATCCGCACGCGAAATCGCCATCGGAATGCTGTGTGCAATTTCGAAAAATGACGGTCGAGAGACACGCGGAAGCGAAATGCGATTCAGGATCAGAGCGTTGGCCGAGGAAGCTGAATCAGATGATGAGCAAAGGGCCTGACGCGGCGATCTAAAGCAGCTGTCCGAGGAACTCCTGCACCTCGTGGCCGAACCTGAATTGGCCGATGCGCTTGATCTCCCATTGCAGGCGGATGCCGGAGTTTTCCAGCACGCGCGCACGCACGGTCTCGCCGAGATATTCGAGGTCGTAGCCGGTGGCGTTTCCGGTGTTGATCATGAAGTTGCAGTGCATGGGGCTCATCTGCGCGCCGCCGATCATCAGCCCGCGGCAGCCGGCCTTGTCGATCTCCTTCCAGGCGGAGGTGCCTTCCGGATTCTTGAAGGTCGAGCCGCCGGTCTTCTCGCGGATCGGCTGCACCGTCTCGCGGTGATGCTGCACGGCATCCATGTCCGCCTTGATCTTCTCCTTGTCCTCCGGAAAGCCCTCGAAGACGGCGGACACGAAGATCAAATCGGCGGGCGCAGAAGAGTGCCGGTAGGCATAGCCCATCTCGGCATTGGTGAGGGTGTGCACATTGCCCTTGCGGTCGAGCGCGCGCACCTCCACGACGCGCTCGCGCGTCTCGACGCCGTTGGCGCCGGCGTTCATCCTGAGCGCACCGCCGATGCCGCCTGGAATGCCGTGGTAGAAATGGAAGCCGCCAATGCCGGCTTCGTAAGCAAGCGCGGCGACGCGCTTGTCGGGGCACGCGGCCCCTGCCCTGATCCTCGTCGGCGAGACGAGCTCGGCTTCGCCAAAACCTTTCGCCGAGAGGCGGATCACGAAGCCGGGTATGCCGCCCTCGCGGACGAGAAGGTTCGAGCCGATACCGACGATGGTGATCGGAATATCTTCCGGCACCGTCTTGAGGAAGGTGGCCAAATCATCCTCGTCGGCCGGCTGGTAGAGAGCCTCGGCCGGACCGCCGGCGCGGAACCAGGTGATCTTGTCCATTTCCGCATTCGGCGTGATGCGGCCGCGAATGCCCGCGAGCCGGTCGCCAAGACTGGCCAGAAGCGCTTCGCCTTTGATCATGCGGCGGCCTCATCGCCGGCCGCGAGTTCCTTGGGCAGCGCGTAGGCCCATTGGGTGATGTTGCCGGCGCCGAGGAAGACGACGAAGTCGCCGGGCCTCGCGATCTCGCGGATCATCGGGGCGATCGCCTGGGGATCGGTGACATAGCGCGCGTCGCGGTGGCCGCCGGAGCGGATGCGGTGCACCAGCTTCTCCGAGTTGACCCCATCGATCGGGTCCTCGCCGGCCGCATAGACCGGCGCGATGGCGACCACGTCGGCGTCGTTGAAACAGGCGGAGAATTCGTCGAAGAGGTCGCGCAGGCGCGTGTAGCGGTGCGGCTGGGCGATCGCGATGACGCGGCTCTTCGAGGCGTCGCGCGCCGCCTTCAGCACCGCCTTGATCTCGACCGGATGGTGGCCGTAGTCGTCGAATATCTCGACGCCGTTCCACGAGCCAGTATGGGTGAAGCGGCGCTTGACGCCACCGAAGGAGGAGAGGCCCTTCTTGATGTCGTCGGCAGAAATACCGAGCTCGTGCGCGACGGCGATTGCCGCGGTCGCGTTGGAGACGTTGTGCCGGCCGGGCATCGGCAGGGCAAGGTCCGAGATCAGCGTGTCGACGCCGGTCTTGCGATTGCGGATCGATACGTCGAAGCGGGACGTAGCGCCTTCCATGCGGTGGTTCGAGAAGCGCACGTCGGCCTGCGCGTTGGCGCCATAGGTGATGACGCGGCGGTCCTCGATGCGGGCGACCATCGCCTGCACTTCCGGATGGTCGGTGCACATCACGCCGAAGCCGTAGAAGGGCACGTTCTCGACGAACTGGCGGAACGCCTCGCGCACATGATCGAACGTGCCGTAGTGGTCGAGATGCTCGGGATCGATGTTGGTGACGACGGCGATGTCGGCCGGCAGTTTCAGGAAAGTGCCGTCGCTCTCGTCGGCCTCCACGACCATCCATTCGCCGGCGCCCATGCGGGCATTGGTGCCGTAGGCGTTGATGATGCCGCCATTGACGACGGTCGGATCGAGTCCGCCCGCGTCGAGCAAGGTCGCGACCATCGAGGTGGTGGTGGTCTTGCCGTGCGTGCCGGCAATCGCCACGGCCTGGCGGAAGCGCATCAACTCGGCCAGCATCTCGGCACGCCGCACGATGGGCAGCAACCTTTCGCGCGCGGCCTTCAGCTCGGGATTCGACTTCTTGATGGCGGTCGAGACGACCACGACTTCGGCTGCGCCGAGGTTCTCAGGCTTGTGGCCGACGAAGCACTCGATGCCCTTCTCGCGCAGGCGCTGGATGTTGGCGCCGTCGGCCTGATCGGAGCCCTGCACGCGGTAGCCAAGATTCTTCAGCACCTCGGCGATGCCGCTCATGCCGATGCCGCCGATGCCGATGAAATGCACCAGCCCGATCGTCTCCGGCATCTTCATGACCGCGCTCCCTTCCTGAAATCCTCCACGGACTTACCAGAGGCAATAGCCTCTGCCAGATCGGCGAGCAACCGCGCCGCATCCGGTTTTCCCGCGGATTTGGCAGCCGAAGCCATGGATTCCAGCCTTTCGGGGTGCGAAATGGCATCGCCGATGAGGCCGGCGAGGCGTTCGGTGGAGAGAGTCGATTGCGGATGAAGCTCGGCTCCACCCGCCGCGGCAAGGGCGGCGGCATTCGCCGCCTGGTCGTGGTCGAGCGCGTAGGGATAAGGCACGAGGAAGGCCGGACGCCCGATGACCGATATCTCCGAAACGGTCGATGCTCCCGAGCGCGAGATGACGAGATGGGCAGTGGCGATGCGCTGCGCCATGTCGCCGAAGAAGGGCAGCACCTCGGGCACCATGCCGAGTTCGGCATAGGCGGCCTTGACGCGGCCGACATCGTCGGCGCGCGCCTGCTGCGTCACGAGGAGGCGCGTACGCTGCTCCTCCGGCAGCGCGGCGATTGCAGCCGGCACCGCATCCGAGAAGAACTGCGCGCCCTGGCTGCCGCCGAAGACGAGCAGGCGGAACGGCTCGCCATTTCGCGATGGCGTGTAGGGCGGGCCCGCCGCGGCAAGAACGGCGGGACGGACGGGGTTGCCTGTCACGACGGTCTTGGCGCCGTATTGTCCCTTGCCCTCGGGCAGGAAGCCGCCGGCAATGGCCGCAGCACGGGCAGCAAGCGCACGGTTGGCGCGGCCCATGACGGCGTTCTGCTCGTGCACGATGACAGGCACGCCGCGACGGGTCGCGGCATAGAGCGGCGGGATAGTCGGATAGCCACCGAAGCCAACCACGACCTCCGGGTTGATGCGGCGGATCACCTCGGAGGCCTGGCGCACGCCGCGCCAGATCGTCCAGAAGGATTTTGCCAGCGCGAACGGGTTCTTCGAGCCGAAGGTGGCGGAGGCGATCGGATGAACCTCGGTCGCCGGGAAGTGACCGGCAAAACGCTCAGCGCGGTCGTCGGTGGCGAGGTGCACCTTCCAGCCGCGCTCGACCATTTCGTGCGCCAGCGCCTCGGCCGGGAAGAGATGCCCGCCGGTGCCGCCCGCCGAAAGGAGGATCGTACCCTTCGGCATCCTACTCCGCCGGCAACATATGGCCGGGCGTGCGTTCGAAGGCGAGCGTCTTGCGCTTCTCCGGCCGGCGACGGGTCAAAGCCAACACCATGCCCATCGAGACGGCGATGGCGATGAGCGACGAGCCGCCATAGGAGATGAAGGGCAGCGT
>JAEYXI010000604.1 GCA_023428515.1 Pseudomonadota bacterium
ATCCAGGGCAGCGAGGGCAAGTACGCCATCAAGGTGCCCGCGCTGATCGAGACGCCGGAGGACGTCGCGGAACTTCCGGTCGTCGCCAACGAGAATGCCGTCGTGCGCGTGCGCGACCTCGCCACCGTGCGCTCGACCTTCAAGGACGCCGAGACGATCACCCGGCTCGATGGCAAGCCCGCCATCGCCATCGAGGTGAAGAAGCGCATCGGCGCCAACATCGTCGAGACGATCGAGGGGGCAAAGGCCGTCGCCGACACCTTCGTGAAATCCGCGCCGGAAGGCATGGAAGTCACCTACACGCAGGACAAGTCGGTCTTCGTCAACACGCTGCTCAACGACCTGCAGAACCATGTGATCATCGCGGTCGTCCTGGTCTTCATCGTTATCCTCTATGCGCTGTCGGGCCGCGCCTCGCTGCTCATCGGCCTCGCCATCCCGTCCTCCTTCCTGATGGGCATACTGGCGCTCGCCCTGATGGGCTACACGATCAACATGATCGTGCTGTTCTCGCTGATCCTGGCGGTCGGCATGCTGGTCGACGACGCGATCATCGTCACCGAATTCGCCGAACGGCGCATGTCGGAAGGCATGCCCAAGGAACAGGCCTTCGAGCTTGCCGCCAAGCGCATGGCAGGGCCGGTGATCGCCGCCACCATGACGCGCATCGCCGCCTTCTCGCCGCTGCTCTTCTGGCCGGGCATCGTCGGCGACTTCATGAAGTACCTGCCGATCACGCTGATCGTGACGCTTGCCGCATCCATGGCCTATGCGCTCATCTTCGCGCCGACCATCGGCGCGCTCTACGCCAAGGCGCCCGCGCATGGCGAGGAGGAACACAAGGACGGCCTCTACATGGCGAACGTCAACAAGGCCGTGCACTACCCGAAAACGGTGCTCGTGCTGACGGTGGCGCTGCTGGTCGCGGTGCCGGTCGCCTATTCGAAGTACGGTGCCGGCGTCGAGTTCTTCCCGAATGTCGAGCCGGACTACGGCCTTCTCTACGTGCATGCACGCGGCAACCTGTCCCTCGCCGAAATGGACGCGGCGACGACCGAGGCCGAGAGGCGCATCCTCGGCTGGCCGGGCATCAAGTCGGTCTATACCCGCGCCGGCAAGTCGCGCGGCGGCGGCGCCGAGATACCGGAGGACGTGGTCGGCGTCATCCAGTACGAGTTCGTCGACTGGCGCGAGCGCAAGCCGGCGCATGAAATCCTCGACGAATTGCGTGTCGCGATGGCCGGCATTCCCGGCGTCGACGTCGAGGTTCGCGTGCCGGACGCCGGCCCGCCGACCGGCAAGCCGATCCAGGTCCAGCTCTCTGCCGTCGATCCGACCGGGTTGAACGAGAAGGCCGCCGAAGTCGCCGCTGCCGTCGCCAAGGTGCCCGGCGTCATCGACATCTCGGACGGCCTGCCTCCGCCCGGCGTCGACTGGTCGCTCGAGATCGACCGCTCGAAGGCGGCGCAGTTCGGAGTCAGCCCGATGGCGGTCGGCACCGTCGTGCAGCTCGTGACAACCGGCCTCAAGCTCACCGATTATCGCCCGGCCGGCGCCGACGACGCCGTCGACATACGGCTCCGCCTGCCCGAGGACCGCCGCACGCTGGCCACCCTCGACCAGCTGCGCATCGAGACGGCCCGGGGCTCCGTGCCCCTCTCCAACTTCGTGTCGCGCAAGCCGGAGAAGACGGTCGGCATCCTGAACCGCATCGACGGCAAGCGCACCATCACCATCCAGAGCAACGTGGCCTCCGGCCATCAGGTGGCGGCTGTGCAGGGCGAGGTCAGCAAGCTCGTCGGCGACATGGGTCTCGAGCAGGACGGCATCGGCTGGAAGCTCGCCGGTTCGAACGAGGACAGCGAGGAGGCGAGCGCCTTCCTCGGCAACGCCTTCGGCGCGGCGATCTTCCTGATCTTCCTGGTGCTGCTCGCGCAGTTCAACAAGTTCACCAGCGTGTGGCTGGTTCTCTCCTGCGTGGTCATGGCGACGATCGGCGCGCTGCTCGGCATGATGCTGACCGGCCAGGCCTTTGTCATCGTGATGTCCGGCATCGGCGTCATCGCGCTGGCCGGCGTGGTGGTGAACAACAACATCGTGCTGATCGACACCTACGACCGGTTGCGCGACGAAGGCTGGAACAAGCTCGACGCGGTACTGCAGACCTGCCGCGAGCGCGCCCGGCCCGTCGTGCTCACTGCGCTCTCGGCCATCCTCGGCGTGCTGCCGATCGCCTTCGGCCTGGGCCTGGAGCTCTTCCATCACGAGACGACGATCAACGCGCCGTCGACGCAGTGGTGGATCGCGCTCTCCTCGGCGATCGTGTTCGGCCTCTCCTTCGCCACCGTGCTGACGCTGATCGTGACGCCATCGATGCTGATGGTGTTCACGCGCGACACGCCCAAGAAGGGCGAACGCCGCGGCTGGTTCAGCCGCCTCTTCCGCCGCGGCGGAAAGGCCGAGGAGGCTGCCACCCCGGCCGCGCAGGACGAACCCGCCATCGCCTTCCCGAAGGCAGCCGAATAGATTCGGCCACCCCTTACGCGCGCCGCCGAACGGGCCAGCTCTTTACGCCCTCGTTTACTGGACGCGTGGCCGGTCCCGGG
>JAEYXI010000649.1 GCA_023428515.1 Pseudomonadota bacterium
ACCAAATACGAGGCAAGACGATGCAAGACGACCCCGACGAGACGACGGCCTGGCCCGACATCGCACGCTGGCGCAAAGCCGAACGCGAGCGGCTGATCACGGCCCGGTTGGCGATCCCGGCCGACGACCGTGCGGCCATGTCCGCACGCATCGCCGAACAGCTCGACGCGATCGTCGGCGACGTGTCCGGCCGCATTGTCAGCCTCTATTGGCCGTTTCGTGGCGAGCCCGACCTGCGTCCCTGGATGACGTCCCTTGTCGCGCGCGGCGCCACACCCGCCCTTCCCCTGGTGATCGAGAAGGCGCATCCGCTGGTCTTCCGCGCCTATCGGCCCGGCGACCGCCTCGAGAAAGGCGTCTGGAACATCCCCATTCCCGCCGAAGGCGACCCTGTCGTCCCCGACATCACGATCGCGCCCCTGGTCGGCGTCGATCCAGAAAACTATCGCCTCGGCTACGGCGGCGGCTTCTTCGACCGCACGCTGGCATCCCTGCCGAAGAAACCGCTCGTCATCGGCGTAGGCTACGAGATGCAGCGCATCCCGACCATTCATCCTCAACCGCACGACATCCCGATGGATCGGATCGTGACGGTCTGACTAAGCCAGTTCCGGCTTCATCCCCATCGCCGTTCGGTCGACGATCTCGCGCAACGCAAAGGACGAGTTGATCTTCGTCACATGCGGCATGGCGGTCAGCCATTCCTTGTGGATGCGCTCGTAATCCTGCAAATCCTTCGCGGCGATGCGCAGTATGTAGTCGTATTCGCCGGACATCAGGTGGCAGGACAGGATGTTGGGACAGCGCTTCACCGCCGCCTCGAATTCCGACAGCGTCTTCTCGAATTGTCCCGACAGCGATATGTGGACGATGACAGTCATCTGGTGGCCGAGCGCCGCGTTCGACAGCCGCGCATGATAGCCGCGGATGACCCCGGACTTCTCCAGATTGTCGAGCCTTCGCGAGCAGGCCGACTGCGACAGTCCCACCTTCTCGGCCAAAGCCGCATTGGGCATCCGCCCGTCCTTCTGAAGCGCCTCAAGAATGGCGATATCGATCCTGTCCAATGACAATGTTCGAATTTCCTTCGAATGATTCCAGATTTGGCGCAACGATTAACGCCTCCGATCGTTCTGCGCAACGGCATACGCAAACACGTTCGGCGCCGTTTCTGGTCTAATGCCTGCATTCAGGGAACAGGCCGTTAAGGCCGGACAGGGAGATCATCGGATGCGCGTCGGCTGCCCAAAGGAAATCAAGAACCACGAATATCGCGTCGGCCTGACCCCCGGCGCCGTCCGCGAATATGTCGCCCATGGCCATGACGTGCTGGTCGAGACCGGCGCGGGCTCCGGCATCGGCGCCGACGACAACGCCTACCGCTCCGCCGGCGCCACGATCGCCAAAACGGCCGAAGACGTGTTCGCCAAGTCCGACATGATCGTCAAGGTCAAGGAGCCGCAGGCCAACGAATGGGTGCAGTTGCGCGACGGCCAGATCCTCTACACCTACCTCCATCTTGCTCCCGATCCTGACCAGACGAAGGGCCTGCTCGATTCAGGCGTCACCGCCGTCGCCTACGAAACCGTCACCGACGATCGCGGCGGCCTCCCCCTTCTTGCGCCCATGTCGGAAGTCGCCGGCCGCCTGTCCATCCAGGCCGGGGCCACCGCGCTGCAGAAGGCCAATGGCGGCCGCGGCGTCCTGCTCGGCGGCGTGCCGGGCGTCCTGCCGGGCAAGGTCGCTGTCATCGGCGGCGGCGTGGTCGGCCTGCATGCGGCAAAGATGGCCGCCGGCCTCGGGGCCGACGTTTCCATCATCGACCGCTCGATCCCACGGCTGCGCCAGCTCGACGACATCTTCAACGGCCGCGTCCACACCCGCTACTCCTCGATCGAGGCGCTCGAGGAGGAATGCTTCTCCGCCGACATCGTCGTCGGCGCGGTGCTAATCCCAGGCGCCGCGGCGCCCAAGCTCGTCACGCGCGAAATGCTGTCAGGCATGAAGAAGGGTGCGGTGCTGGTCGATGTCGCCATCGACCAGGGCGGCTGCTTCGAGACCTCGCATGCGACCACCCATGCCGATCCGACCTACGAGGTCGACGGCATCATCCACTATTGCGTTGCCAACATGCCTGGCGCGGTCCCGGTCACCTCGGCGCATGCGCTCAACAACGCCACCCTCCACTACGGCCTGCAACTCGCCGACAAGGGCATCAGGGCGATCCTCGACGATCAGCACCTCAGGAACGGCCTCAACGTCCATAAGGGACGCGTCACCAACCGCGCCGTGGCCGAGGCGCTCGGCTATGAGATGGCAGAGCCGAAATCCGCGCTGGCGGCCTGAGTCGGCGAGATCTTGAGTCGTGAACGCCCGCCCCTCCGGCGGGCGTTTCTATTTCAAGGGTACGATTGCGTGCCTTGATCAGCCTTGAAGAAACGTGACATTTTAGCAACACCCTAGGTGATGGCGGGCTTGAAGCAATTTTGGTTAAAATTAAATTACATCCTCAATACATTGAAAGAACTATGTTTTTTTGGAATTTCCTGCCTTCGGATGACGCAAAGTTATCAAGGTGGAGCACTGTGACATCGTTGCTACAGCTTTCACCCGTGCACCTACCCTAAAGGTAGCGTCAGTTGACTACATCGGGTGGGGTACCATGAAAAATTTCACGAAGCTGCTTCTGGCTGCGGTTTCTTCGACCGCGATCATCTCTGCTGCGCAGGCGGCTGACGCTGTCATCGAGGAAGCGCCGATTGTTTCCGGCTATAACTGGAGCGGCCTTTATGTCGGCGCTGGCATCGGCCTCGGCACCTCAGTTCATGGCATCGGCATAAACGACTTCCCCTTCCTGATCGAAGACGCCTATTTCAACGGCCTTGGCGGAGACGGTGTCTTCGGCGAAGTCTCCATCGGCTATGACTATCTCGTCTCGCAGCGCTTCCTGATCGGCGGCTTCGCCGATTTCCACTTCGGCAATATCGGCCCGGAACTCGACTTCGGCGGCGGCAGCATCGAATTGACCAACCAGTACGGCTTCGATGCCGGCGCTCGGCTTGGCTACCTTTTCAACCCGACGACCCTCGGTTACGTCCTTGGCGGCTATGCCTGGCAGCGCTTCAAGCTTGACGGCGACGGCGGCATCGACTTCGAAGAAGATCGTGACGGCTACGTGGTCGGCGTCGGCATGGAGACCGTGCTTACCGGTGCCTGGACCCTCAGGACCGAATACCGTTACTCGTATTACGGCGATGACACGGTCCTCTCGTTCAACAATGGCGACGACTTCACCGATATCTTTGTCGAGCCGTCGACCCACACCTTCCATCTCGGCGTGAACTACAAGTTCGGCGCCGACAATGGCGGTGGTCCGGCCATTGAGGTTCCCGCCTACAACTGGACCGGCTTCTACGTCGGGGTCGCCGGCGCGGCAGGCGCGGCAGTTACCGAATTTTCGGGAGGCGGCGATTCGCTTGATGGTATCGGCGGCGAAGGCGTTCGCGGCGAGATCAACGCAGGTTACGACTACGACTTCGGCAGCTTCGTTGCCGGTATCATGGTCGACGCCCACTACGGCAACGGCAAGAGCGAACTCAATCTCGACTTTGGCGGACCGTCGATCGATATCGACGCCAAGGCCGACTATGGCTTCGACATCCTTGCCCGCGCCGGTATGAAGGTGAACGAAGCCACCCTCGCCTATGTCCTCGGCGGCTACAGCTGGCAGAACTTCGAGGTCGAGGCTTCAGCAACCGGCGTAGGAAGCGAGACCATTGCCGAATGGGACGTCAACGGCTTCACCATCGGCGGCGGCCTCGAAACGGCTGTCACCTCCAACGTGACCGTCGGCTTCGAGTATCGCTTCACCAAGTTCGAGGATGCCGATCTCGACCTCGGCGGCATCGACGTGGACACGTCCATGCAG
>JAEYXI010000686.1 GCA_023428515.1 Pseudomonadota bacterium
TAGGTGAGGCCGGCGGCGGCGAAGATGGCGAGCGCGTTGAGCTCGGTGCCCGACGCCGGCGCGCCGACCGACAGGCTCTTGCCCTTGAGGTCGGCGAGGGTCTTGATACCTGAATCCTGGCTGGCGACGATCTGGATGTAGTTCGGATAGATGGCGGCGATGCCGCGCAATTTGTCGAGCTTGCCCGGGAAACCGGCCTCCGTGTTGCCCTCGACCGCGAATTTCACGGAATCGCCCAGCGAGAAGGCGATCTCGCCCTTGCCTTGCTGCAGGAGGTTGAGGTTCTCGACCGATGCCTTGGTGGCCTGCACCTGGGTGCGCGCGCCTTCAATGCCCTTGCCGTAGATGTCGGCCAGCGCGACGCCGAGCGGATAGTAGACGCCAGACGTGCCGCCGGTCAGCACGTTGATGAATTCCTGCGCCTTGGCAGGCACGGCGGCGAGGCCGGCCGCGAAAAGAACGGCGGCCGCGAGCGCGCGGGTCTTGGTCTTGAGCATCTGGTTCCTCCCTGCTTTGGAGGCGCGAGTTTAGTCGGCACGCGCCAAATGCCAACCCGCATTCGCTAAGACGAACGGCTTAGGCCGGGGCTTGCGGGGCGCTCGGTGCGGGCGGAGAATATTTTTTGCAGATTTTTGCCTCGGCTTGTCGATTGGCGGGCCGGCGGCGCGACATTGGCACGGATCGCAAGCACGCGACCGTCAACGGATGGAGATTCCGATGCAGTATATGTTGCTCATTCACACCGACGAAGCGCCGTTCGCCGCGATGGCGCCCGAGGTGCAGGCAAAAATGTCCGAGCCCTACGCCGCCTACAACCGTGCGCTGGAACAGGCCGGCGCGCTGGTTGCCGGCGAGCGGCTCGCGCTGTCGAAGACGGCGACCACCGTCAAGGTGCGCAACGAGAAGACCGAGGTGCTGGACGGGCCCTTCGCCGACACCAAGGAGCAGATGGCCGGCTTCTACATCATCGAGGCCGCCGACCACGACGCCGCGCTGAAATGGGCGGCGCGCTGCCCGGGCGCCGCGCACGGCATCGTCGAGGTGAGGGCAATCGCCGGCATGCGGGTGTGATGCAGGCAGCACGCGGGCAGGATGGGGACGAGGCGCGCGCGGCGGCGGAGGCAGCCGCGCGGGCAAGCTATGGCAAGCTCGTCGCCTATCTGGCCGCCCGCTCGCGCGACGTGGCAGGCGCGGAGGACGCGTTGTCGGAGGCGTTCGCCGCAGCGCTGGCGCAATGGCCGACGCAAGGCGTGCCGGCGAAGCCCGAGGCGTGGCTGCTTTCGGTGGCACGCCGGCGCGGCATCGATGCGGTGCGCCGCCGCGCGACGGCGGTGGATGCCCGCCCGCATCTGGCGTTGATCGCCGAGGAGGCGCAAGCGATGTCGGCTGACCATGACGACATACCCGACGAACGCCTCAGGCTGATGTTCGCCTGCGCGCATCCTGACATGGAGCCCGGCATACGAGCGCCGCTGATCCTGCAGACGCTGCTCGGCTTCGATGCGGCGGCGATCGCCTCTGCCTTCCTGGTGCAGCCATCGGCGATGGCGCAGCGGCTGGTCAGGGCGAAGGCGCGCATCAAGGAGGCCGGCGTTCCATTCCGCGTGCCTGAGCGGGAGGAGCTCGGCGAGCGGCTGGATGCCGTGCTGGCGGCGATCTACGCGGCCTATTCAGAGGGCTGGGGCGATCCCGTCGGCATGGACGCGCGGCGCAGCAACCTCGCCGGCGAGGCGATCTGGCTCGGGAAACTGGCGGCGGCGCTGATGCCTCTGGAGGCGGAGGCGCAAAGCCTGGTCGCGCTGATGCTGTTCGCCGAGGCGCGCCGGCCCGCTCGCCGCGATGCAGCGGGACGTTACGTGCCGCTCGGCGAGCAGGACTTTTCGCTGTGGGATTCTGCGATGATCGAGGAGGCCGAGACGCGGTTGCGACGTGCAGGCGACCTGTCGGAAGACGGCGGACAGGACGGCGGCCGCATCGGCCGCTACCAGCTGGAGGCTGCGGTGCAGGCCGTGCACGCGGCGAGGCGGCTGACCGGCCGCACCGACTGGGCCGCACTGGTGACGCTCTACGATGCGCTGGCGATTGTCGGCGGCTCGCCGGTCGTGGCGGTGAACCGCGCCGTGGCGATCGCGGAGATGCCGGAACCATCGGGTGGACCGCAGGCAGCGCTCGCTGGACTCGACGCGCTGGCCGGCGACGCCAGGCTGGCGGACTACCAGCCCTATTGGGCGGCGCGTGCCGCCCTGCTGGCGCGGCTGGGCGACGTGCTAGAGGCTATCAGTGCCTATGAGCGCGCCATCGGACTGGAGCGCGACCCGGCGGTGCGGGCGTTTCTGCACGAGCGGAAGGCGGCATTGATGCAGTGACGTCCTGCCTTGCGCCGCTCCTCCACCTGAAACCAACTTTTCTTCCCGCGGCCGCTCACGTCCAATTTGTCCGCGGATCGGTCTCATCAATCCGGATAATTGTCGCCAGCGGAAAAAAGTAGCTATGCTTCGGCTTGGACGACGCACCCGGGGATGGAGTTCAACGCAGCAGGCGGAACGTAAACACCTGCCTGCCTGACGGGCGCATTGCGCGACGTATTCGATTCATGAGGCAGACAATTACGCTACGCGCGCAATCGAAAAGCGATTTCTCCGCATCAACGGCCGCAAGGGCATGGAACGGCCCGGCGGAGCGGAGCAGTCGACATCGGGAGGAGAGACGTCGATGCAGGGCGACCTGACGGGCCGGCGCACGGGCATGCGCCATGAGCTATGAGTTCGATTTCCAGGCGGTCTTCGCGGCATGGCCGGAGCTTGCATGGGGAGCGCTCCACACGCTCGTCCTGTCCGGCATTGCGATGGGCATCGGCATGGTCGTCGCCGTCGCCGGCGCGCTCGGCAAGACCCAGGGTCCGAAGCCGCTCCGCATCGTCATCGACGCCTATGTCGAGCTGATCCGCAACACGCCCTTCCTGATCCAGATATTCATGATCTTCTTCGGCCTGCCCGCACTGGGCATAAGGCTGTCGTCCAACACGGCGGCGGTGATCGCGCTGGTCGTCAATGTCAGCGCCTACGGCATCGAGATCATCCGGGCCGGCATCGAGAACATCGCGACCGGTCAGATCGAGGCCGGCCGGTCGCTCGGGCTGAAGCCGCTGCAGATCTTCCGCCTCATCATCCTGAAACCTGCCATCCAGGCGATCTATCCGTCGCTGACGAGCCAGTTCATCCTGCTGCTCCTGAATTCCAGCGTGTGCTCGGCCATCGCCGCGAGCGAGCTGACGGCGGCGGCCGGCGATATCCAGTCGCGCACCTTCCGCTCCTTCGAGGTCTATTTCGTCATCACCTGCATATATTTCGCGATGTCGGTCTTCTTCTGGGGCGTATTCGGCACCATCGAGAAGAATTTCCTGCGCACGCCGGTCAAGCGGTAGGGGGCGGCGATGCGCGAACTCGGTTCAGGCGAAATCCTCTACATCCTCGGCGCCATACGCTGGACGCTGCTGCTTTCCCTTGTCGCCTTCGCTGGCGGCGCGGCGGGCGGTGTGCTCATCGCGCTCGCCCGCACCGGCCGCTTCCGCTGGCTGCGCCTGGTGGCGGCGGGCTTCATCAAGGTTTTCCAGGGAACGCCGCTCTTGATGCAGCTTTTCCTGGCCTTCTTCGCGCCGGGCATCTTCGGCATCGACGTCGATCCCTGGGCGGCCGCCGCGCTCGGCCTGTCGCTCCACGCCAGCGCCTTCCTCGGCGAGATATGGCGCGGCTCGATCGAGGTCGTGCCGGCCGGCCAGTCTGAGGCGGCGACCGCGCTCGGCCTGCGCTACTGGCCGACGATGACGCTGATCATCGCGCCGCAGGCCGTCCGCATCGCGATCCCGCCGACGGTCGGTTTTCTCGTCCAGCTCATCAAGGGCACCTCGCTCGCCTCGATCATCGGTTTCGTGGAACTGACGCGCGCCGCCCAGATCATCAACAACGCAACCTTCCATCCGTTCACGATTTTCGGGATGGTGGCGCTTGCCTATTTCGCGATTTGCTGGCCACTTTCCGTCTACAGCAGGCGGATGGAGCGCCGGCTCGCTGTCGCCCGGCGTTGAACGGGCCATAAAAACAGAAATCAACACGAAGGGAGAAACTCCATGAAGACATCTGGCACGATCACTCGCCGCGGCTTCGGCATATTGGCCTCCACGGGTCTCGCCGCCGCCGCGTTCGGCATTCACGCGGCAAGTGCGGCGACG
>JAEYXI010000002.1 GCA_023428515.1 Pseudomonadota bacterium
ACCTCGGCCATTACGAGCGCTTCACCAACCGCTCGGCCAACCAGGCCGACAACATCACCACAGGCCGCATCTACAAGAACATCATCGAGCGCGAGCGGCGCGGCGACTATCTCGGCGCCACCGTGCAGGTCATCCCGCACGTCACCGACGAGATCAAGAATTTCGTGCTGGACGGCAATGACGACTACGATTTCGTGCTCTGCGAAATCGGCGGCACCGTCGGCGACATCGAGGCGATGCCTTTCCTGGAGGCCATCCGCCAGCTCGGCAACGACCTGCCGCGCAATAACGCCGTCTACGTGCATCTGACGCTGATGCCCTATATCCCGACCGCCGGCGAGTTGAAGACCAAGCCGACGCAGCATTCGGTCAAGGAACTGCGCTCGATCGGCATCGCGCCCGACATCCTTCTCGTGCGCGCGGACCGCGCCATCCCGAAGGAGGAGCGCCGCAAGCTTTCGCTTTTCTGCAACGTCAGGGAATCGGCCGTCATCCAGGCGCTCGACGTGCCGCATATCTACGACGTGCCGCTCGCCTACCATAAGGAAGGCCTGGATGGCGAAGTGCTCGCCGCCTTCGGCATCGACCCCGCGCCGAAGCCGCGCATGGAGGCCTGGCAGAACGTCTCCTCGCTGATCCATAATCCGGAAGGCGAGGTGACTATCGCCGTCGTCGGCAAGTACACCGGCCTCAAGGATGCCTACAAATCGCTGATCGAGGCGCTGTCGCATGGCGGCATGGCGAACCGCGTGCGCGTAAAACTCGACTGGATCGAGAGCGAGATCTTCGAGAAGGAAGATCCGTCGCCCTTCCTCGAAAAGGTGCACGGCATCCTGGTCCCCGGCGGTTTTGGCGAACGCGGTTCAGAGGGAAAAATCCTCGCGGCCAAATTTGCCAGGGAACGCAAGGTGCCGTATTTCGGCATCTGCTTCGGCATGCAGATGGCCTGCATCGAGGCGGCGCGTTCGCTTGCCGGCATTGACCACGCTTCCTCGACCGAGTTCGGCAAGACCGACCAGCCCGTCGTCGGCCTGATGACCGAATGGCTTAAGGGCAACATGCTCGAAAAACGCCGCGAGACCGGCGATCTCGGTGGCACGATGCGCCTTGGCGCCTATGAGGCGAGGCTGGCGCCGGGTTCGAAGATCGCCGAGATCTACGGCGACACGCAGATTTCAGAACGCCACCGCCCCCGCTACGAGGTCAACATCGCCTACAAGGAGCGGCTGGAGGATTGCGGCCTGGTCTTCGCCGGCATGTCGCCCGACGGCGTGCTGCCCGAGACCGTCGAATACCCAGACCACCCCTGGTTCATCGGCGTGCAATACCATCCCGAGCTGAAAAGCCGCCCCTTGGATCCCCACCCTCTGTTCGCCTCATTCATCGGCGCCGCTGTGGAACAGTCGCGGCTCGTTTGATGGCCGCCGCTTGCATTGCCGACGAGGTTGATGCATCGCTTTGGCGATGACGCGTCCAGCCCGTCCGATCGACCATTGCGTCCTTCCTACCGCTAATCTCGCGGTAGCCCGGAAACGCCTCGCTACCCTCGGCTTCACGGTTGCGCCAAACGGGCTGCATCCTTTCGGCACCGAGAACTGCTGCGTCTACTTTGCCGACGACACTTTTCTTGAACCGCTCGCAGTCGCCGATGCGGTCAAGGCGGACACCGCCTCGATGCGCGGCAACGTTTTCACCGCGCGCGACGCGGCGTTCCGCTATCGGCTCGGCGACGAAGGCTTTTCGGCGCTCGTATTCGGCACGCAGGATGCAAGCGCGGACCATCGCGAGTTCATCCGCGCAGGTGTTTCAGCCGGCCGCATCCTCAATTTCTCGCGGCCCTTCACCGATGCCGCCGGGCGAAGCGACACGGCTTCCTTCAAGCTCGCCTTCGCGGCTGATCTCAGGGCGCCCGACGCCTTCTTCTTCACTTGCGAACGCGTCAACGCGCCGACCGTGGATCGCTCAGCGCTGGAGAAACACAAGAACGGCGTCAGGCGCATCAAGGCGATAGTTCTCGAAGCGCCGAAGCCTGCTGACTTCGCCGCTTTCCTGCAGCGTGTCGTCGGCAGCAGTCTGGAGGAGACGCCCGATGGGCTTCGCTTCTCGGCCGCCAATGGCGACGTCCTCGTCCGCCGCTCGGCAAAGCAGCGCACCTTGCCAAAATCCGGGCTGCGACTGACGGAGATCGTCTTCGGCGTCGAATCGCTGGCCAAGCCTAGGTCGGCCCTTTCTGCCTCCGCGATTCCCCATACCGCGGACAACGGCCGCCTGACCGTGGCTCCGGCGGCCGGGCAGGGCGCCACTTTCGTCTTCGAAGCGCTTTCCCGCCGCTGACCGCTTCGATTTCATCGCCCGCGCCAAAGTGCTGCCGCCATGCTATGGAGGCCGAGGAGTGTCGCGAGGGGTCGATACGTTGAATTCTGGGGCCGATACTGGCAAGCCGGCAAAGGGCTTGCCGCAGAATGCCGTTTCGAGCGCCGGCAAGCCTCCGCGCTGGGCGAAGCCCTTGCGTGTGCATCTCAGCGTCATCATCGTGCTGCTGCTGGTGGCGATCTCCGTGCCACTCATCTGGCTGACCTACCAGGAGGGGCGGCAGGCCGCGCTGGCCTCCGCCGAGCAGCAGATGCGGCTGCTCTCGCGCAACACGATCGATCTCTACGCAAGCGTCTTTCACGACGGCAACGCCGCCGTCGCGATGGGCTCGGTGCTGCCCTCGCTGACGGCCGAGCCGCCCGCCTATCTCGACGCCAAGCGCGAGTATTTCATCCGCGTGCTGAAGAGTTCGCCCCATATCGACGCCGTCTATGTCGGCTACCCCAGCGGCGCGTTCTTCCAGGTCATGCGCGCCACGCACAGCCCGCGCTGGCATGCGGCCGTGTCGGCGCCGGACCAGGCGGTGTTCGCCATGCGCGTGGTGACGCGGTCGCCGGAGGGTCCGGCGCTGGCCAGATGGCATTTCCTCGATGCTGAAGGGCGCATCATCGGCGCCGGACCGGAGCGCGAGGTGGAGTTCGATCCGCGACGCCGTCCGTGGTACCGCGATGCGGTCAGGCAGGCCGGGGCCGTCGCCACCACGAGCCCCTACATTTCCGCAAGCACCGAGACGCTGACACTCACGCTCGCCACCACCATGGCCACCGAACCGCGCGCCGTCATCGGCGCCGACGTCATGCTGGAGACCATCAGCAGGATGCTCATGGACCAGGCCGTGTCGGAACACTCGGTCGGCTATGTTTTCGACGACGACGGCAAGCTGATCGTGCATTCCGATCCGGTCGTCATGGCCGGTATTGTCGACAGCCTGTCGACCCGCTCGGTCAGCAAGAGGGCATTCGCCGCGAACGATCCGGACCTGGTCGCCGAGATCGTGGCGCGCGGACGGGACGAGGGCACGCCAGTCGCCAATGATCCCCTGTTTCTCGCCGTCAAGGGGCTGCTCGGCGGTGACGGCATCGAAAAGGATGACGGGCTGGTCGAGTTCCGAGTCGGCAGGGAGCCCTGGCTTGCCCGGGTGGCGTCGGTGGGAGCGGGCATGTCCAGCATGCTCCAGGGTGACAGGATCGTCATTGCCGCTCCGATAAGCGATTTCACCGCCGCGAACGAAGCGCTGCTGAGGCAGAAGCTGATGATCGCCGGCGTCCTGCTGCTGATCGGCGTGCTCATCGCGCTTCTCATCTCGCGCCGCATCAGCCGCGCGCTGGTAGCGCTCGCCTCCGACGCCAACCAGATCGGCAATCTCGACTTCGACAGCTGGAAGGTCACCCATTCGCTGATCAGCGAGATCAATCTGCTGGCGCGTGCGCTGTCGTCTGCGCGAGACGCGATCAGGACCTTCGCCGTCTACGTGCCGCGCGAGTTGGTGCGCAGGATCGTCGCCTCAGGCCAGGATGAGGCCGGCGCCGCCGTCCGGCGCGAGGTGACCGTGCTCTTCACCGACATCAGGGACTTCACCACCATCTCGGAGCAGCATTCTCCGGAGGAGCTGGTCGACATGCTGTCCGCCTATTTCCAGGCGATGAACGCCGTCGTGCAGCGCCACAACGGCGTCATCGTGCAGTATCTCGGCGATTCCATCTATGCGATGTGGAACGCGCCGACCGAAAACCCCGACCATGTCGGCGACGGCTGCCGCTGCACGCTGGCGCTCAAGGCGGCAATCGACAGGTTGAACGCCCAAAACCTCGCCTCGGGCCGCCCGGAATTCGCCACCCGGTTCGGCCTCCATACTGGTGTCGCGGTTGTCGGCAGCGTCGGCGCCGCCGAGCGCCGGCAATACACTGCCATGGGCGACACGGTGAACGTCGCCTCGCGGCTCGAAGGCATGAACAAGCAGTTCGGCACGTCGATCCTCGCCAGCCAGGCGGTGAAGGACCACGCCGTGGATATCCCTGGCATCGGCTTTCGCGCGCTGGGCGCGGCCAGCGCCAGGGGCCGCCACGCGCAGATCGAGGTCTATGAGTTGATTGAGGGACCGCCGGTCGGAACCGGCTGAACCGCCCGCGCAAGAAGCGGAAGGGCAGGGCGACGCTTGAACCACAGCCCGAATTCGGGCACATGGCCGCCAGAAATCGGCGAGAACCTCATGACCCTGAACAAGCCCAATTCCACTGTGACCGTCGGCGAGGCGGTGTTCGCCAATGATGCGCCCCTGGCGCTTATCGCCGGTCCCTGCCAGTTCGAGTCGCGCGGCCACGCGTTCGACATGGCGGGCAAGCTCAAGGAACTCACGGCAAAGCTCGGATTGGGTTTCGTCTACAAGACGAGCTACGACAAGGCGAACCGTTCCTCCCTCGGCTCGACGCGCGGCGCCGGGCTCGAGGCGGCGCTTCCCGTGTTCGCCGACCTTCGCAAGGAACTCGGCGTGCCGGTGCTGACCGACGTCCATACCGAGGAGCAGTGCGCGATCGTCGCCGAAGTCGTCGACGTGCTGCAGATCCCGGCCTTCCTGTCGCGCCAGACGGACCTCCTCGTCGCCGCCGCGAAGACCGGCAAGGTCGTCAATGTGAAGAAGGGACAGTTCCTCGCCCCCTGGGACATGAAGAACGTCGTCGCCAAGGTGACGGGTTCGGGCAATGCCAACGTGCTCGTTACCGAGCGTGGCGCTTCCTTCGGCTACAACACGCTGGTCTCCGATTTCCGCGCTCTTCCCATCATGGCCGAGATCGGCGCGCCGGTCATCTTCGACGCCACGCATTCAGTGCAGCAGCCGGGCGGGCAGGGGGCGACCTCGGGCGGCGAGCGGCGCTTCGTCGCCACGTTGGCCCGCGCAGCCGTAGCGGTTGGTGTCGCCGGCGTCTTCATCGAGACGCATGAAGACCCCGACAACTCGACCTCGTCCGACGGACCGAACATGGTGCCGTTCAAGGACATGCCTGCGCTGCTCGAGAAACTCATCGCGATCGACCGCGTGGCCAAGGGTACTGCCTGAGGAGTGGCTTGAGAATACTCCGGTCCGGTCGTAGGCTTGCCGGCGTCAGTCGGGGCATCGGGCCACAAAGTGGATCCGGTTCGGATTGATCCGATGCCCGACAAGACCGGTTCCTTAGGGAGGAAGCCATGTCTGTCGCACGTGTCACGGAAATCACCGCTTCGTCGAAGAAGAGCTTTCAGGACGCCATAGAGAAGGGCATTTCCCGCGCCTCCAAGACGCTGAAGAACGTCGAGGGCGCGTGGATCCAGGACCAGAAAGTGGTCGTCGAGAACGGCCAGATCACCGCCTACCGGGTCAACATGAAGGTGACCTTCATCCTCACGGACTGAGGGCCCCAGACCGCCGGAACTTTTGTCCACGGTGGCCATTCTTCTCTTATCCTGTTCATCACGAGGAGTGAGAGATGAATATTCAAACCACCCCCGGCGGCCACACCAATGCCATTACCGCTTCGCGCGTCATCGGCACCGCCGTTTACAACACCGCCGGCGACCGTATCGGCTCGATCGAGGACGTCATGCTGGAGAAGATGTCGAACGGCATCATGTTCGCCGTCATCGGCTTCGGCGGCTTCCTCGGCATCGGTGAAAAGTTCCACGCTATCCCCTGGTCAACGCTCGACTATGACGAGGACAGGGGTGGCTATGTAGTGCCCTTCACCAAGGAGCAGCTCGAAGCCGCGCCGGCCTATTCGATCAATGATCTCACCAAGGGCGACGGCACCGTCGCGCGAGATGCTTCCTACGAATACTACAAGGTCGACCCGTACTGGTGAGCATGAGGCGTTCAAAGTAGCGCTGGCAGGAACCTGTTCATTCGGGGATTCTTGTCGGACAAAAGCCCCGCCGGCTGCAGCCGACGGGGCTTTTCATCGAAGCGCCGTCACTGAGAGAAGAAGGGCGCGATCGGCTTGGCGTCGCCTTGCGTCGGCTGCGGATTGCACGACGTCATGAACGCAGCAACGATGAGGAACAAACTCACGATACCAGGGAACTCGGACATGGCGAAACTCCCTCTGTTTCGCCCCGCGCGGCATCGAAGCTAATCGAATTCCTGAGCCGTGACTCTTCACGAGATATGACAATTCGTTACAGTTCTGTCCGGTTTCGTGAAACGGTCGCATTCAACCGATAAATCGGCCCTCCGGATTGAATTTTGCCCGGCTTCGACTAAGACGGGCGCCGAATTTCAAATGATCTTTTCCGAGGATTTCCCGACATGACCGCCATCATCGACATCATCGGCCGCGAGATTTTGGACAGCCGTGGCAACCCGACCGTCGAGGTCGATGTGGTGCTGGAAGACGGCTCGATGGGACGCGCTGCCGTGCCGTCCGGCGCCTCCACCGGTGCGCATGAAGCCGTCGAGCTTCGCGACGGTGGTCCGCGTTATCTCGGCAAGGGCGTCGAGCGCGCGGTCGAGGCCGTCAATGGCGAGCTTTTCGAGGCGATCGGCGGCATGGAGGCCGAGAGCCAGATCCATATCGACCGCACCATGATCGAACTCGACGGCACGCCCAACAAGTCGAGGCTTGGCGCCAACGCCATCCTGGGTGTATCGCTCGCTGTGGCGAAGGCCGCCGCCGAGGCGTCCGGCCTGCCGCTCTACCGCTATGTCGGCGGCGCGGGCGCGCATGTGCTTCCGGTGCCGATGATGAACATCATCAATGGCGGGGCGCACGCCGACAATCCTATCGATTTCCAGGAGTTCATGATCATGCCGGTCGGCGCGCCCAGCCTGCGCGACGCCGTGCGCTGGGGCGCCGAGATTTTCCACACGCTGAAGAAGGGCCTCAAGGAAGCCGGCCACAACACCAATGTCGGTGACGAGGGTGGTTTCGCTCCGAACCTGAAGAGCGCTCCTGTAGCGCTCGACTTCGTCATGGCCTCGATCGAGAAGGCCGGCTACAAGCCGGGCGAAGAGGTCGCCATCGCGCTCGACTGCGCCGCCACCGAGTTCTTCAAGGACGGCAACTACGTCTACGAGGGCGAGAAGAAGACGCGCGATCCGAAGGCCCAGGCCAAGTATCTCGCCAAGCTCGCCGCCGACTACCCGATCATCTCCATCGAGGACAGCATGGCCGAGGATGATTGGGAGGGCTGGAAGTACCTGACCGACCTCATCGGCAAGAAGACCCAACTCGTCGGCGACGACCTGTTCGTCACCAACACGGCGCGCCTGAAGGACGGCATCAAGATGGGCGTCGCCAATTCCATTCTCGTCAAGGTGAACCAGATCGGTTCACTGACCGAGACGCTGGACGCTGTCGGCACCGCCCACAAGGCGGCCTACACCGCCGTCATGTCGCACCGTTCGGGCGAGACGGAAGACTCCACCATCGCCGACCTCGCTGTCGCCACCAATTGCGGGCAGATCAAGACCGGCTCGCTGTCGCGTTCCGACCGCATGGCGAAATACAACCAGCTCATCCGTATCGAGGAGGAACTCGGCAAGCAGGCTCTTTACGCCGGTACGTCGATCCTCAAGGGTTAAGGCACATCCACCGCGGCTGCCGCTCGCCACGCTAACCGTCCATTAAGCACAATCGGGCGAGATAGGCGGATCGATCGGGAATCGCAGCATGTGGACGCGCCAGCACAAGCAACGGAATACCGGCCGGCTGATCGTGCCGGCCGTCTCGGCCGTGTTCCTCTCCTATTTCGGCTTCCACGCCTATCACGGCGAGTTCGGCATCTGGTCCAAGTACCGCTACGAGGCTGCGGCAGTCGAACTGCAGGCGCGGCTCGACGTCATCAAGGCCGAGCGCATGGAAATCGAGCGCCGCGTCCAGCTTCTGCATGACGGTACGCTGGAGAAGGACATGCTCGACGAGCAGGCGCGACGCGCGCTCAACCTCTCCCAGCCGGACGAAATCGTCATCATGCGCAGTTCACTGCCGGCTAATTAACTGGATTTCAGTTATCCGACAAGTTTTCAAACGATTTTAAGCACTTAACTCGCATGCCTGTTATGCATTTTTCCGCATGGCCGGACGCTGACTGGCATGCTAGCGTCCCTCCAAATCGGGGATGTCCATCCTCGAATGTCCGCAAGAGACAGCACAGGGAGTGATGAATGGCCGTTGCCGCCAAGAAGGCATCCGCAAGCAAATCCAAGGCGGATGCCAAAGCCCCACAGGCACCCACGACGCCGAAACCGGCGAACTTCACCAAGGAGCAGGAGCTTTCGGCCTATCGCGGCATGCTCTTGATCCGCCGCTTCGAGGAGAAGGCGGGCCAGCTTTACGGTATGGGCTTTATCGGCGGCTTCTGCCACCTCTACATCGGCCAGGAAGCTGTCGTCACCGGCATGAAGATGTCGCTGAAGGACGGCGACCAGATGATCACCGCCTATCGCGACCATGGCCACATGCTGGCGATGGACATGAGCCCGCGCGGCGTGATGGCCGAGCTGACCGGACGCCGCGGAGGTTACTCCAAGGGCAAGGGCGGCTCGATGCACATGTTCTCCAAGGAGAAGAATTTCTACGGCGGCCACGGCATCGTCGGCGCGCAAGTATCGCTCGGCACCGGACTCGCCTTCGCCAACCGCTACCGCGCCAACAAGAACGTCTGCCTCACCTATTTCGGCGACGGCGCTGCCAACCAGGGCCAGGTCTACGAGAGCTTCAATATGGCCTCGTTGTGGAAGCTTCCGGTCGTCTACGTGATCGAGAACAACCGCTACGCCATGGGCACGTCGGTGACGCGCTCCTCTGCCGAGACCGACTTCTCGCAGCGCGGCCTGTCCTTCCGCATTCCTGGCATACAGGTCGACGGCATGGATGTGCGCGCGGTCAAGTCCGCGAGTGAGCTCGCCGTTGAATGGTGCCGCTCCGGCAACGGCCCGATCATCCTGGAGATGCAGACCTACCGCTACCGCGGCCACTCCATGTCCGATCCGGCGAAATACCGCACCAAGGACGAGGTGCAGAAGATGCGCTCTGAGCACGACCCGATCGAGCAGGTGAAGGCGCGCCTGATCGAGAAGAAATGGGCGAGCGAGGACGACCTCAAGGCCCTCGACAAGGAGGTCCGCGACATCGTCGCCGACGCCGCCGAATTCGCGCAGACCGATCCAGAGCCGGATGCAGCCGAGCTCTGGACCGACATCGTACACTGAGGGGAGCGCGAAGATGCCGATCGAAATCCTGATGCCCGCGCTTTCCCCGACGATGGAGGAAGGCAACGTCTCCAAATGGCTGAAGAAGGAAGGCGACAAGATCGTTGCCGGCGACGTGATCGCCGAGATCGAGACCGACAAGGCGACCATGGAGCTCGAGGCCGTCGATCAAGGCACGCTCGCCAAGATCGTCGTTCCGGAGGGTACCGAAGGCGTGAAGGTCAACACGCCGATCGCCATCCTGGCCGTCGAAGGCGAGGACATCGACAATGCAGGCGAGGGCGTCGGCGAGGAAGAGGCCAAGCCGGCCAAATCCGCGGACGCCGACAAGAAAGCAGACGCCCCTGCCGAGGACGCCGGCGGCAAGGCGCGCGAAGCCGCCGCCGAGCCGGGCGCCCAGAAGGAGGCCGCCAAGGCTCCGGCTGCGCCCAAGATGGAGATCGCAGCCGATCCCGACATCCCCGCCGGCACCGAGATGGTGTCGATGACGGTGCGCGAGGCGCTGCGCGACGCGATGGCGGAGGAGATGCGCCGCGACGAGGACGTCTTCGTCATGGGCGAGGAGGTCGCCGAGTACCAGGGCGCCTACAAGATCACGCAAGGACTGCTGCAGGAATTCGGCCCGCGCCGCGTGGTCGATACGCCGATCACCGAGCATGGCTTTGCGGGTGTCGGCGTCGGCGCTGCGATGGCCGGCCTGAAGCCGATCGTCGAGTTCATGACCTTCAACTTCGCCATGCAGGCGATCGACCAGATCGTCAATTCGGCGGCGAAGACGCTCTATATGTCCGGCGGCCAGATGGGCGCGCCGATCGTGTTTCGCGGGCCCAACGGCGCGGCAGCGCGCGTCGCCGCCCAGCACAGCCAGGACTATGCCGCCTGGTACAGCCACATCCCCGGCCTGAGGGTCATCCAGCCCTACACGGCGGCCGACGCGAAGGGCCTGCTCAAGGCGGCGATCCGCGATCCGAATCCGGTCATCTTCCTCGAGAACGAGATCCTTTACGGCCAGCATTTCGACGTGCCGAAGCTCGACGATTTCGTGCTGCCGATCGGCAAGGCGCGTGTCCACAAGGCAGGCAAGGACGTGACTGTCGTCTCCTGGGGCATCGGCATGACTTACGTTGTGAAGGCCGAAGCCGAGTTGCGCAGCCTCGGCATCGACGCCGAGATCATCGATCTCCGGACCATCCGCCCGATGGACCTCGACACGATCATCGCGTCGGTCCGCAAGACCAACCGGCTGGTCGTCGTGGAGGAGGGTTTCCCGCAATCGTCGGTCGGCGACTTCATCGCCAACCAGGTGTCGCAGCGCGCCTTCGACCATCTCGACGCGCCCGTCATCACCATCGCCGGCAAGGACGTGCCGATGCCTTACGCGGCGAACCTCGAAAAGCTGGCGCTACCGAATGTCGGCGAGGTCGTCGAGGCGGTGAAAGCCGTCACATATCGCTGAGCCGGGTGGGAGGACGCCATGCCGATCAACATAACGATGCCCGCCCTCTCGCCGACCATGGAGGAGGGCAATCTCGCCAAGTGGCTGGTCAAGGAGGGTGACAAGGTTGCCCCCGGCGACGTGATCGCCGAGATCGAGACTGACAAGGCGACGATGGAAGTCGAGGCGGTCGATGAAGGCACGGTCGCCAAGATCGTCGTTCCTGAAGGCACCGAGGGCGTGAAGGTCAATGCGCTGATCGCGGTGCTTGCCGGCGAGGGCGAGGATGCGAGCGCGGCCGCCAAAGCGGAAGCTGCACCAGAGAAGAAGGCGGAGACGCCGAAGGCCGTTGAGGCGCCGAAGCAGCAGCCGGCGAAAGCCGACGCCCCGAAGGCCGAACCGGCCAAGGCCGAAAAGGCTCCGGCAGCCGCCCCTCAGGCAAACGGCCATGCCGCTGGGGAGCGCGTTTTTGCCTCACCATTGGCGCGCCGCATCGCTTTGGATGCCGGCATCGACATTTCAGGCGTGAAGGGCTCCGGCCCGCATGGCCGCATCGTCAAGGCAGACGTGGACGCGGCGGTTGCCGGCGGCGGCGCGAAGGCTGCGCCTGCGGCGAAGACCCCGGGTGCCGCACCGGCTCCTGCCGTCAAGCCGATGTCTGACGACGCGGTGCTGAAGCTCTTCGAGGAAGGCTCCTACGAGCTCATCCCGCATGACAATATGAGGAAGACCATCGCCCGACGGCTGGTCGAGGCGAAGTCGACCATCCCGCACTTCTACCTCACGCTCGACTGCGAGATCGACGCGCTCCTGAAGTTGCGCGGCGAGATCAATGCCGCCGCCCCGGTGAAGAAGACCGAGAAGGGCGACGTGCCGGCCTACAAGGTGTCGGTCAACGACATGGTCATCAAGGCGATGGCCTTGGCGCTGCGCGACGTGCCGACCGCCAACGTCTCGTGGACCGAGACTGCGATGGTGCAGCACAAGCATGCGGACGTTGGCGTCGCCGTCTCGATTCCCGGCGGGCTGATCACCCCGATCATTCGGCATGCGGACGAGAAGACGCTGTCTGTCATCGCCAACGAGATGAAGGACCTTGCCGCCCGGGCCAGGACCAAGAAGCTGAAGCCGGAGGAATACCAGGGCGGCACGACGGCCGTCTCCAACCTCGGCATGTTCGGCATCAAGGATTTCTCCGCCGTCATCAACCCGCCGCATGCAA
>JAEYXI010000108.1 GCA_023428515.1 Pseudomonadota bacterium
TATCAATTCGGGAACGTCTTCGCTATCAGGGTCGCGCATCGGGCATCCGGATATTGATCACTATGGCGCGGCCGGCATTGGACGAAGAGGAAAAACCGCTGGATCCGGCGGTCGAGAATGTGCGCAAGAAGCTGGTCCGCTTCATCGCCATCAATCTCGGCCTGCTGTTCATCGCCCTTATGGCGGTGGTAGGCGCGCTTGTCTACAAGTCGCGCACCGCGGCGCCGCCAGCCGACGCCGTCCCGGGGATCGAGGTGCCGTCGCCGGAGGGCGTGGTCGAGGGACAGATACCGGTGCCGGAAGGCGCGCGCATCGTCTCGCAATCGCTGTCGGGCAACCGCCTCTCGCTGGCGCTCGAACTGCCGGACGGGGGCCGCGCCATCTACGTCTACGATACACTGTCGAAGCGTGTGGTCGGCCGCTTCGCGATCGTTCAGGAATGAGCGAGAAGCGCATCGCGACGTTGGCGCTCGTCGTTCGTGACTACGACGAGGCGATCGCCTGGTATGTCGAAAAGCTCGGCTTCGCATTGGCCGAGGATGCCGACCTCAACGGCGGCAAGCGCTGGGTGACGCTGTCGGCCGGCAAGGACGGTGCGCGGCTGCTGCTCGCCAGAGCTGATGGCGAGAGGCAGGCTGCCCGTATCGGCGACCAGACCGGCGGGCGCGTCCTCTTGTTCCTGGAGACCGACGATTTCGCCCGCGATCATGCGGCGATGCTGGCGAAAGGCGTCGTCTTCCAGGAGGAGCCGCGCCACGAAGCCTACGGGACCGTCGCCGTCTTTGCCGATCTCTACGGTAATCTCTGGGACCTGATCGAGCCCAAGCGCTAGTTCGGCCGCACTTTGACTGCCGAAAGATGCGTCTGAAACAACTCTCAGAAGCGCAGTTGCTTTTTGCGGAATGCCAGCCTATATCGCGGACTTCTGCACGCGCCCATCGTCTAGCGGTCAGGACGGCGCCCTCTCACGGCGCAAACCGGGGTTCGATTCCCCGTGGGCGTACCAATCTTTCAATAAGTTACCTGGCTGGGCGGTAAACCCGTCAAATAACAGTCAAATAAGGCCTCTGAGCGAGCGTGCTTCACCGCTTCGCAGGCGCCTCGAATTCAATTCGAGCATTCACGTACCATTTGAACAACACGCTTGCCGTCGCGAAGCACGACCCGTTGAACAAATTCGCAATTGCAGTTGTTGTTCCAGCCCTGGTTACCGTACCGAACGGTCCAGCAACCATAGTAGGGTCCAATCTGGTATCGGAAGCCCTTCCAGAAGTAGGGCTCTTTCGCGCCAGCAGCCTGCGTAGGACCTGAAAACACCACCGCGCCCAGTGCTATCAGTACCGCGCCAACAACAGTTTTCATGACAATCTCCTTCCGAGACTTGCTTTGCACGAACTGGGTTTCCGAAAAAGGGCTGCTGCTCCGTGGTTCTGGAAAGCGGCGGGTAGTTAACCGGAAGCCCTGTTCCATTGGGGGGACAACCCCGCATTGAAACCTAAACGATCCAGAAAAGGTTCCCGCCATTCCAGACGGATGATCTTCTCGCGTGTCTCTAACGGGTTCGTCGTCGCTCGGACCTTGTGGACCCAAGGGTTATCCCTGGCGCCTTCGGCTTTTTCTCGTCAGGCCGGCTCTTGAAGCGGCAATGGCCCGCTAATCGAGAATCCGAAAGTAATACACGTCGACGAAGCGACCACGAACATCATTCTCGACCTTCCCCCTCAATTCGAGAACTGTCGTGCTGGTCACATCCCGGCCTCGCCAAAATTCACGCTCGATTCGGACGCGAATATCTCCTGTCGCATCTCGGAACAGATATTGCGCCCTCCGTACCTCCTTTTTCAGGGAGCCTGTCAGAGACACGCGGCTGCCAACACGCGCGGCCCTCACCTGTTCTACGGTCGTCATGTTGGATTGGGCGGAGCCAGAGAACTGTGCAGATGCCGAGCTGTGGAGGGAGACGATCAGGCAAACTGCGGCCAAGGACAGTTTGCCGAAATGCATTAGGCGAACCGGAACGCCGTTCAAGTACATCTACATCCTCCTATGCCGCCAGGGCTTGTTGCTGACAATGACCTGCGTACCGGAGAATTGGCAAGCGGAAAGACCCATCATGCGCTGTCCGCTCGGCAATTGCATTTCTTGGGGTTAGTGGCCCTGCTCATCGGATCGGGAGAGGAGGATGCGCTCGCAAGTCGCCGCTTTGTTTCGGGGACCCGGCTGGAGGCCGTAGTTGCACCTTCTCCAGAGTTCCAGCACGTCGAAACGACGGATCTTCGGTTCTTGTCCAGAACCGATAGTCCCAGGCGGCGAATGATGGAGAGATAATCCCGGCGCTAGCCTGGGCTAATCAGGACGTTCTCCCACCAGTCGTCCGCGATGTGAGGTAGCTCGACCGCCGGTTCCCTGCCTAACAGATGTCCCAACACGCGTGGCGGGGTTAACGGGGTCTGCTGGATACGGCATCCGGTTGCATTGGCGACGGCACAGGCGATCGCGGCGGGCGGGTTCAGGATGGGAACCTCGCCGGCACCCTTGACGCCCAGCGGCCCGATCGACGGCGCGCCTTCGTAGAGGTCGATCTCGATCGGCAAGGTATCCTGCGCGAGCGGCACCCGGTAGGTTTCGAGGCTGTTCTGGCGGATGCTGCCGTCCGCGCCGATCGTGTGCTCCTCGTGCAGGGCGTAGCCGATCCCCTGGGTGACGCCGCCCTGGATCTGTCCATGGATCGCGCGGGGGTTGAGCGCCCGGCCGACGTCCTGCACGACCCGGTAGCTGAGGATGTCCACATGCCCGGTCTCCGGATCGACGGCGACCTCGCAGTCGTGGACGCTGAAGACGGGGATGTCGATCGCGTCGATGAAGTGGCCTGCCGCGCAGCCGGGCATGGCGGCGACGCCGGGATTGGTGAAGGAGCCACTGCCGACCACCGGCCCCGTCGCCTGCTGCGCGTGCTGCACGAGCTTCGCAATCGTCATGCCCGATCCTTCGATCGCGGCGATCTCGACACGGCCATTGCGTAGCACCAGCCTGTCCGGTTGCGTCTGCAGCAGCTCGCTCGCCGCCTTCAGGATAGCCTCGCGGACATTCTGCGCCGCCGCCCTGCTGGCAGCGCCGACGGAGACCGTCGTCCGGCCACCGCCGACGCCGAGGTCGAAGCCGGCTGCATCCGTGTCGGCGCTTCGCACGATCACGTCGTCAGGATGGATGCCGAGTTCGTGCGCGACGATCTGCGGAAGCGCCTGCACCATCGTCCCCTGTCCGATCTCGACGCCGGCCGTGATCAGCGTCGCGCTGCCGTCGGCGTTGAGGTTGATGGTGGCGGTCGACGGGCCGACGAAGATGAACCAGGTGCCGACAACCGTCGCGCGGCCATAGAGGCGCTCGCCGGCTAGTTCTTTCTTGGGCGGCGATTTTTCGCGCAGCGCTTCCATGCGGTCGAGCATCGGGCCCAGCACGTTGCCCTCGAACACCTGTCCGGTAGCGCCGAGATCACCGTCGCCGAGCACGTTGCGCCGCCGGAAGGCGAGCGGGTCCATGCCGATCGCTTGGCAGATCTCGTCGGTGTGCCGTTCCAGGGCGAAGGTGTTGTAGACCCCGTTGCATGCGCGGAAAGCGCCGTTCGGCGGGGTGTTGGTGTAGACGGCGCGGCTCGCAAGCTTGACGGCGCCGAGCTTATAGTTGCCGGTGAGCGTGTGCGCCGTCATCGTGGTGAGGAATATCTGTTCGCCGCCATAGGCGCCGCAATCCATCAGCACCACCGCCTCGCGGCCGACGATCTCGCCGTCGCGCGTCACCGCCGAGCGGATCTTGATGTCGGCGTTCTCGCGGCACAGACAGGTCAGCATCTCCTCCTGCCGCGAATAGACGAGGCGGACCGGCCGGCCGGACTTGCGAGCAAGGATCGCCGCATAGGGTTCCAGCGTGCAGTCGAATTTCTGGCCGAAGCCTCCCCCCACCGGCGGAACGGTGACGCGGACCTGGGATGCCGGGACGCCGAGCAGTTTCGCGGTCTGGTTCCTCACGGTCCAGGGCACCTGCGTCGACGTTTCGATATGGTAGCGGCTGTCCTCGAAGCTGGCGATCGCGGCGCGGGGCTCGAGCGAGACATGGTTCTGCCGACCGACCCGAAAGCAGCTCTCGACGACAACGACGTCGTCGCGTGCGAATGCCGCCGCCGTGTCGCCACGGACCACGGTCGCTTCCCAGGCGATATTGCCACCGCGCGCGCCGCCCTCGAACAGCACCTCGTAGCTCTTCCAGTCGGGATGGACGAGCGGAGCGCGCGGCGCCAGCGCGTCGGCCATGGTGAGCACGGCGGGAAGCGGCTCCAACTCGACTTCGATCGCCTCTGCGGCGGCCCGCGCCTGCTCGTAGGTGTCGGCCGCCACCGCGGCGATCTGTTCGCCGTGGAAGCGGATGACGCCGGAGGCGAAGAGCGGATGGTCGGCGATACCGATGCCGTGCATGCCCGGCGCGTCCTCGGCCATTGCGATGGCTCTTACGCCCGGCATCTGCCTGGCTCTTGACGGATCGATCTTCACGATGCGCGCCGAAGCGACTTCCGATCGCAGAATCGCCGCATGTAGCATGCCTGGCGCGGCGCGGTCGATCGTGTAGCGCGTCCGGCCGAAGAGCTTGTCGCGGGCGTCGCGCCGAGGCAGGTTCATCGTCACCTGGGAGGGATCGGGAGCAGCCATCGTTCAACCTCGTCTTGCAAGCGCGACCGCCGCGTCGACGACACGCTCGTAACCAGTGCAGCGGCAGATGTTGCCGACCAGCGCAGCCTTTATCTCGTCGCGCCCTGCGCCCGGCCTTTTCCGGAAGAAGGCGGTCAGCGCCATCAGGATGCCCGGAAAGCACATGCCGCACTGGACCACGTCGTGCTCTTCCATGACCTCCTGAAGCGGGGAAGGCTTGCCTTCGGCGGAGAGCGCCTCGACGGTCCGGACCTCGCATCCTTCGACCGCGCCGAGCGGCGCCAGGCACGAAACGACGGCCCGCCCGTCGAGGTGGACCGTGCAGGCGCCGCAGATGCCTTCGCGGCAGACCGGTTTCGCGCCGGTCAGATGGTACTCGTCGCGCAATATGTCGATGAGCGGCGTCATCGGATCGCGGGTCGAGGTCCGGCTTTCGCCGTTGATCACGAAGCTGGTGGTCATGAGATTCCGCCTTCGACTGCTCTCGTTCTCAATGCGCGGCGGCCAGGACGGCCCGTGATGCCCGCCGGACGAGTGCCGGCAGGACCTGCACGCGATACCATGCCGGCGCCTCGACGCTGTCGCGCCCGATAAAGAACCCCGAGGCGGTCTCGGCGAAGTCATGCGCCGTTTCTGGATCGAGCTTGCGGCCGCAAAGCTGGTCCTCGAGTTGCGTCCATCGCCGCGCCGTGGCTTCCACGGAGCCCACCGCGACCCTGACGTCGTCGACAGTGTCCCCGGCGCCCAGGGATGCCGCCATGCTGACGATCGCCGCCGGATAGTCGCCTGCCTTGCGAAGCGGCAGCCGAATGTGAGCGGTCGACGTCGGCCGGCGCGCTATGACGATGGCCGTCAGCAAGCTTCCGGCAGGAAGCGTCCGGCGGTGTTCCAGGAACGAGCCGATGGAAAGCCGCTGCATGCCGCCGGGTCCGCCGAGCTCGACCGCTGCGTCAAGCGACAGGAGCGCCGGCGCCAGGTCGGATGCTGCGAAATCGGCGGCGCAGAGATTGCCGCCGACCGTCGCCATCTGCCGAACCGCCGGGTTCGCGGCGCTGCCGGCCGCGATCGACAGCCCTTCGCACTGCCGGATGCCGGCGAGCGCCGCCGCGAGCCTTTCATGGGTCACGCATGCGCCGATGCGAATCTCGTCTTCGGTGATGTCGACAGTGTTCAGTTCCGGGATAGCGCCGATGCCGACGTAAAAGGGCAGGTGGGTCTCGCCCCTGATCGGCGCCCGCATGATCCATGTCCCGCCGGCAAGCGCGGCGCCTTCCGTTCCCCTCTCGGCCAGGGCGGCCAGCGCACCCGCCAGGTCGCTGGCGATGACTAGTCTCTCGTGGCTTTCGGCTGGCACGCGCTGGCTCCTCTGATGCGCCGACAATGCGGAGGGATGAATCGGCAGTGTTCGGTTGAGTTTCAGCTCCGGCCCACCAGCATGCGGTAGCGGAACTGGTCGAGGATGACGGCAAGGATCAGCAGGCCGCCCAGCAGCACCATTTGCAGGTAAGAGCCGATCTGCGCGATGTTCATGCCGTTCTGGACGAGCATGATGAAGAATGCGCCGAGCACCACGCTCTCGACCCGGCCAAGGCCGCCCCTGAGCGAGACGCCCGCGATCACGCAGGCGGCGATGGATTCGAGGGCCACCGAGCCGCCGAGATTGGTCTCGCCCGACTCCACCCGTGCCGTCAGAAGCAGGCCGGCCAGCGAAGCGAGCAGCGCGCACATGACATAGGCGAGGAACAGCACCCGCTTGGTGTCGATGCCCGACAGGTGGGCTGCCTTGGTGTTGCCGCCGACCGCATAGATGTAGGCGCCGAGCTTGGTGCGGTTCATGACGATCCAGATCACGATGATTGCAAGGATCGCGATGATCACCGGGACCGGCATGCCGAACAGCCGGCCGAAACCGAAGAAATTGCCGAATTCGTAGGGCAGGCGCGACACCGGCACGCCGCCGGTCAGGAAGAGCGCGGTGCCGGCGCCGACCGACTGCACGCCGAGCGTCATGATGAAGGGCGATACGCCGAACTGGGCGACGCCGATGCCGTTCAGGCACCCGACCACCAGCGCGGCTCCGAAGCCGGCGAGACATCCGAGGAAGATCACCAGCCAGACGTGGTCCGGCATCGCGTTGGCAAGCGCGACCATCGCAAGCGCGCTGACCACCGAGGTCAGCGCGATCGAGGTGCCGACGGCAAGGTCGAAGCCGCCGGTGATCAGCACGATCATCTGGCCGAGCGAGACCAGGATCAGATAGACCGACTGCCGCGCGACATTGGTCAGGTTCTCCATCGACAGGAACTGGCTGGAAACCAGTGAGAAGATGATCAGCGCGGCGACAAGGAAGAACGGCAGCACGCCGACCTTGAGGAAAAGCGTCCTGACCGCATCGAGCGCAAGCCGGCGTGACGCCGTGCCGTTTGCGATTGTGTCTGGCGAGGTCATCAGGCGGAAATCCTTGTTTCACTGAAGAAGTGGCGCAAGACGGTCTCTTCGGCGATGTCCTGCCCTTCGAGTTCGGCCGAGATCCTGCCGCGACAGAAGACAAGCAGCCGATGCGAAAGATGCATGACTTCCGGAAGGTCGGAGGAGACGATGACCACGGCCTTGCCGGCCTCGGCGAGGTCGCGGATCAGGAGATAGAGCTGGCTGCGGGTACCCATGTCGACGCCAACCGTCGGCTCGTCGAATATGTAGACTTGGCGTCCTTCGCCAAAACCTTTGCCGAAGAGCACCTTTTGCTGGTTGCCGCCCGACAGGGTGGCTACCGCTTTCGCCATGGCGCTCGGCGCCAGGTCCACCCGCTTGCCGATGGCGTCTGCCTCAGCATTGCTGCGGGCGGGGGAGGGCAGCCCGAGCGGCCCCGCGAGATCGCGGCGCCCGAGAAGGCTGAGGCGAATATTGTCCCGCGCGGATGCGGCGAGCACCAGCCCTTCCGTCTTGCGGTCGGGCGGAAGATAGAAGATCCCGGACTTCAAGAGCTTGCGCGTGGGCAGGCCGGTGACGTCCTTGCCGTTCAGCGCCACGGTGCCCGCCTTCAACGGCTGCAGGCCGAGAATGCTGCGCCAGACGCGTGACTTGCCCGACCCGACAAGTCCCGCGAGCCCGATCACCTCGCCGGCGCGCACGTCGATGTCGACGCCGTGAACGCCGCCGGCGACGACACCGCGCAGCGACAGCAGCGGCTCCCCGCCGGGCCGGCGTTCGATATGAGGATAGACCTTGTCGATGGCGCGGCCGGTCATCAGCTCGACCAGCGCGCTCTCCGACACGGTCCTTGCATCCACGGTTCCGATCAGCTTGCCGTCGCGCAGGACCGTGATCCGGTCCGCGATCTCGGCGAATTCCTGGATCCGGTGCGAAATATAGATGATGCCGACGCCGCTTTCCTTCGCCTTGCGGATGAAGGAGAAGAGTTTTTCGGTTTCCTTCTCCGTCAGCGACGCGGTCGGTTCGTCGAGGATGAGAACGCGCGCCTTCGCGTGCAGCGCCTTGGCGATCTCGACCATCTGCTGCTGTGCACGCGAG
>JAEYXI010000143.1 GCA_023428515.1 Pseudomonadota bacterium
ATCAACACCAGCGTGATGACTGAGTCAACACAGTCGCGCTGACTGAAACCGGCCATGGACAACAAAAAAGCCCCGGCGAACCGGGGCTTTTTTGTCTCTGACTGTGGTGCGTCAGTTCTTGCGCGGAAGCTGCGGCACCAGGCTGCGCTTGGCGGTATCGGGAGCCTTTGGCGCAGGCTTGGCCTTGGCGGCTGGTTTCTTCGCCTTCTTCGGTGCGACCTTCGTCTCTTCCTTCGAAGGGTCTTCCTTCTTCGGCTTGACGCGCAACTCGTCGGCGACCGATTCCAGCTTCAGGCCGGTCTTGCCGTCCGCATCGGTCTCGACGGTGACGCGCACCGTGCCGCCCTTCTTCAGCTTGCCGAACAGCACCTCGTCGGCCAGCGGCTTCTTGATGTGCTCCTGGATGACGCGGCCGAGCGGACGCGCGCCCATGCGCTCGTCGTAGCCCTTGTCGGCCAGCCAGGCGATCGCCTCCTGCGACAGGTCGAAGGTGACGCCACGCTCCGAGAGCTGCGCCTCGAGCTGCATGACGAACTTCTGCACGACCTGATGGATCACCGGCACCGGCAGTGCGCCGAACGGGATGATCGCGTCGAGGCGGTTGCGGAACTCCGGCGTGAACAGGCGGTTGATCGCCTCCACGTCGTCGCCCTCGCGCTTGGTCGAGCCGAAGCCGATCGCCGCCTTCTGCGCTTCCGACGCGCCGGCATTGGTCGTCATGATCAGGATCACATTGCGGAAGTCGATCTGCTTGCCGTTGTGGTCCGTCAGCTTGCCGTGGTCCATGACCTGCAACAGGATGTTGAACAGGTCAGGATGCGCCTTCTCGACCTCGTCGAGCAGCAGCACGCAATGCGGATGCTGGTCGACGCCGTCGGTCAACAGGCCGCCCTGGTCGAAGCCGACATAGCCGGGAGGTGCGCCGATCAGGCGGCTGACCGTGTGGCGTTCCATGTACTCCGACATGTCGAAGCGCAGCAGTTCGACGCCGAGCGACGACGCGAGCTGCTTCGCCACTTCCGTCTTGCCGACGCCGGTCGGGCCGGAGAACAGGTAGCAGCCGATCGGCTTCTCCGGTTCGCGCAGGCCGGCACGCGCCAGCTTGATCGCCGAGGTGAGCGCGGTGATCGCCGTGTCCTGGCCGTAGACGACGCGCTGCAGCTCGACCTCGAGATTGGCGAGCACCGCCTCGTCGTCGGCCGAAACCGTCTTCGGCGGGATGCGCGCCATCGTAGCGATGGTCGCCTCGATCTCCTTGATGCCGATCGTCTTCTTGCGCTTGCCTTCCGGCAGCAGCATCTGCGAGGCGCCGGTCTCGTCGATCACGTCGATCGCCTTGTCCGGCAGCTTGCGGTCGCTGATGTAGCGCGCCGAGAGCTCCACCGCCGCCTTGATGGCGTCGTTGGTGTACTTCACCTTGTGGAACTCCTCATAATAGGGCTTGAGGCCCTTCATGATGGCGATGGCGTCGTCGACCGTCGGCTCGTTGACGTCGATCTTCTGGAAGCGCCGCACCAGCGCGCGGTCCTTCTCGAAGAACTGGCGGAACTCCTTGTAGGTGGTCGAGCCGATGCAGCGGATCGCACCGGACGACAGCGCCGGCTTCAAGAGGTTCGACGCGTCCATAGCGCCGCCCGACGTCGCGCCGGCGCCGATCACGGTGTGGATCTCGTCGATGAACAGCACCGCGCCCGGATACTCCTCGAGTTCCTTGACGACTTGCTTCAGCCGCTCCTCGAAGTCGCCGCGGTAACGGGTGCCGGCGAGCAGCGTGCCCATGTCGAGCGCGAAGATCGTGGCGTCCTGGAGCACTTCGGGGACGTCGCCCTCGACTATGCGCTTGGCAAGGCCCTCGGCGATCGCTGTCTTGCCGACGCCGGGATCGCCGACATAGAGCGGGTTGTTCTTCGAGCGGCGGCAGAGCACCTGGATGGTGCGGTTGATCTCGGACTCGCGGCCGATCAGCGGATCGATCTTGCCGGACCGCGCCTTCTTGTTGAGGTCGATGCAGTAGGCGGTGAGCGCGTCCTGCTGCTTCTTCTTGCCGTCCTCGCCCTGCTCGGCGTTGCCGCCGCGCTGCTCTTCCTCGGCGCCGCGCGGCGAGCGCGACTCGTTGGCGCCCGGACGCTTGGCGATGCCGTGCGAGATATAGTTGACCGCGTCGTAGCGGGTCATCTGCTGTTCCTGCAGGAAGTATGCGGCGTGGCTCTCGCGCTCGGCAAAGATCGCGACGAGCACGTTGGCGCCGGACACTTCCTCGCGGCCGGACGACTGCACATGGATCACCGCGCGCTGGATGACACGCTGGAAGCCGGCGGTCGGCTTGGAATCCTCGTCGTAACCGGTGACCAGATTGTCGAGCTCGGTGTCGATGTAGGTGAGGACGGTGTGCTTCAGTTCGTCGAGGTCGACGTTGCAGGCGCGCATGACGGCAGCCGCTTCCGCATCGTCGATCAGCGCGAGCAGCAGGTGCTCGAGCGTTGCGTATTCATGATGACGTTCATTGGCGAGAGTGAGCGCCTGATGAAGCGCCTTTTCCAGGCCTTGGGAGAAAGCCGGCATTATGCAGTCCTCACTTCTTCTCCATCACGCATTGCAGCGGATGCTGATTCTGACGGGCGAAGTCCATGACCTGGGACACTTTGGTCTCGGCGACTTCGAATGTATAGACCCCGCAGTCGCCCACTCCGTGATTGTGAACATGGAGCATGATGCGGGTCGCTGCCTCGCGGTCCTTCTGGAAGA
>JAEYXI010000155.1 GCA_023428515.1 Pseudomonadota bacterium
CGCCGGCGCTCGCCGCCTTTGCCGAGGTGCCGACCGCCGGCTGGCGGGTCATTGCGCAGATGCCGAAGAGCGTTGCGCTCGCGCCGTTCTACACGCTCGCCTGGCAATCGGGGCTGCTGGCGCTCGCCGGGCTGCTGGTCGCGGCCGCGGCCGGCATATGGATGGCGCGCCGCGTGACCGTTCCGATCCGAAAGCTGCAGACCAGCGCCGAACTGCTCGGCGAAGGCGACCTCACACAGCGGGTCGCCGTGAGAAGGCGCGACGAGATCGGCGTGCTCGCCGACCGCTTCAACACGCTGGCGAGCCAGCTTCAGCAGAACCGGAAGGGGCTCGAGGCCGAGGCCGACGACCGGGCGCAGGGAATGGATATCGCCCAGCAGCAGCAGGGGCTGACGCTGGACATGCTGCAGACGATCAGCCGCACCGACTACCAGCTGGAGCGGGTGCTGGACACGCTGATCGGCGACGCCGTCAGGCTGACGGAGGCCAATGTCGGCGCCGTATGGCTGCGCGACGGCGATGCATTCCGCCTCGCGGCGCAGCTCGGGCATACCCGCGAATGGGTGGATTCGGCACGCAAGGAACCCTTCACGGCCGGTTCCGAGACGCATGCGATGGCGGCGGCCGCAGCCTTTTCCGGGCAGATCATCAATGTCGATGACGTGCTGCGCGACGTCCGCTTCGCCGGCGACTACGGCGAGCGGCCGGCCTATAGCGACGAGCGTTCGGCGCTCGCCCTGCCGCTCAGGCACGCAGGGCGGGTCGTAGCCGTCTTCGCCCTGTCGCGCGGCGATCCTCTCCCCTTCCCCGATCGGCAGGTCGCGCTGGCGCAGAGTTTCGCCGACCAGGCACTGGTCGCCATCAGGCACATGTTGCTGCTCGACGAGATCCAGACGCGTGACCGCAAGCTCGCGCAGGCGTCCGAAGAGCAGTCGGCGGCTGACGACATAGTGCGGCTGATCGCCAAGTCGCCGGCGAGTGCGGGGCAAACGCTCGACGCCATCGCTCGCAACGCCGCCCGCTTCTGCGACGCGCCCCATTGCCATATCGAACTGTTCGACGGCGAGCGGCTGCATCTGAAGGCCGTGCACGGTCTGCCGCCAGAGGCCATCGAGCTTGCGGCAAGGACGTTCCCGAGGGAACCCTTGCCGGGCACAGCCGACGCACGGGCGATAGAGACCCGCGCCGCAGTCGAGATCGCCGACCTCCAGGCCGAGCAGGAAGCCGGCCCACTGTCCGCCCTGCTCGGGTCGAAGAGCGTGGTGGCCGTGCCGGTGCTGAGCAGCGGCCGGCCGATCGGCGTTCTCACCGTCGAAAGGCAGGAGGCAGGCGCCCTGCCCGCAAGGCAGATCGAACTGTTGAAGAGCTTCGCCGACCAGACGGCAATCACCCTGGAGAGCGCGCGGCTCTCCGGCGACCTCAATGCACGCACGTCGGGGCTTGCCGCTTCGCTTGACCGCGAGACCGCAACCGGCGCCCTGCTCCGGGCGGTCAGCCGGACGGATTATGATCTAAACGAAGTGTTGGCCGGCCTTGCCGGACGGGCGGCCCGCGAATGCGCGGCAGACGACGCACAGTTCTTCCGCCTCGACGGCGAAGTCTTGCGCGACGCTTCGGGCGAAGTAGCCTCCGCGGAAGGCCATGCCAGCCTGGCACGCCGCGTCGTCGCCGGGACCGCTGTGCTGAACGTGCCCGACGCCTGGCAGGACCCGGAGCACGCCGGAAAATTTGCCGGGACCCGGTCGATGCTGGGCTTGCCGTTGCTGGCCAAGGGCAAGATCTTCGGCGCGATGACGCTGGCGCGCGGCCAGACCCTGCCCTTCGACGAGCAGCAAGCGACGCTGGCGTCGGAATTGGCGGATCAGGCAGCGCTGGCGATCGCCGGCACGCAGTTGCCGCTGCAACTTGCCGAACGCACGGCGGAGCGGGACGAGGCGCGCCATCGCCACGTCACCGACGTCGAGGCCGGGCAGCACCAGCATGCTCAGGAAATGGACGAGGCGCGCCGGCTGCACGCGGCCGAGATGCAGGAGACCCGCGAGCGCCACGAAACCGAGGCGGAAGAAACCCGCCAGCGCCATGAAACCGAGCTTGGCGAGATCCGTCGACAGCATGCCGAGGAGCTCGCCGATCGCACCTCCGAACGGGACGAGGCGCGCCATCTCCATGTCACCGATGTAGAGGTGGCGCAGCAGCAGCATTTGGCGGAGGTGCAGGAGACCCGACAGCTGCATGCCACCGAGATGGAGGAAATCCGCCAGCGGCATGCGGCCGAACTGAGCGATATCCTCCGGCGGCATGCCGAAGAGATAGCGGAACGCACCGTCGAGCGGGACGAGGCGCGCCACCTCCACGTCACCGATTTAGCGGCGGCGCAGAAACAGCATGCCGCCGAGATGGACGAGACCCGGCGGCTGCATGCCGCCGAGATGGGGGAGACCCGCCTGCGGCATGAGACTGGGGTGGAGGATACTCGTCAGCGACACGAAGCCGAGCTGGCCGAGATACAGAGGCTGCACGCAGAAGAATCCAGAGCGACGATAGAGGCGCATGCCGCCGAGCTTGCCGGCACGATCAGCTCCTATACGGCGGAACTGGACAGCGCGCGCCATCTGCATGTGACGGAGGTCGGCGAGGCACGCGACCTGCATGCCAGAGAGCTCGACGAGGCGCGAAGGCTGAACACAGAAGAGCGGGCGCTGGCGGGCATGCAGCAGAGAGCGACGGCGGAGGCGCTGAAGCGCGTCGCCGACCCCTCTTCCGGTCTCGACGCCGTGCTCCAGGCGGTCGTCGGCTCGGCAGCGCGTGCGTGCGGGGCAAGCGCGAGCATATTGTTCAGCCAGGCGCGCAACGGGATCGAGGCAAGGGCCGCGTCCGGACTGCCGGAGGAAAACCGCGAGACTGTCCTCGCCACGGTGCGCGATACGCTTGCCGCCCAAGCCATTTCACAGGGCAAGACGCTCCATGTCGCGCGCATGTACGCCGGTAATGCCGCGTTTTCGGCGCTTGGCGTTCCGGTACTCCGCGATGGCGCGGCACAGGCGGCTATGGTGCTGCTGCGAGACGATGCGGAACCGTTTGGCGACGAACTTGCCGCGCTCGCGGAAAGTTTCGCCGACCAGGCGTCCATCGCCATCGAGACGGAGCGGCTGTCGGATCTCGCCGCTGGGCGCGCCGACCAGCTGGATGAGGCGCAAAGATTCCGCGCGGCTGCAGCGCGTGTGCTCGACCTGGTCGGCAGCGTCGAAGACGATCCGCAGCCGGCGCTCGACGCGGTCGTGACGACCGTGGCGGAGCTGTGTCGGGCCACGTCGGCGGAACTCAGCCTCTCCGAGGGCGATGTACTTCGCCCGATCGCCGCGGCAGGTGCGGCGGGAGGAGAAATTTCGGCGGCAAGGCGTGTCATCGCCGAAGGACGTGCCATCCATATCGCCGCCGAGGCTGGCGCTGCAGTGCGGGGGGCCGAGCTTGCCGTCCCGCTGGTGATCGATGGGAAGGTGGCAGGCTCGCTGGCGCTGCGCCGCGAGGAAGGCGCTTTCGGCGAGCACGAGATCGAACTGGCGAGCACGCTCGCTGCGCAGGCAGCGATCGCCCTTACCAGGGCGAGGCTCGCCGCTGCGCTGTCGGAGCAAACCCAAGACCTCGGCCGAGCGCTCGGCGAGCGGGAGACGACGGCACGCATGCTGACGACTCTCGGCCGTTCGCGCTTCGACCTCGGCGCTGTCCTCGATACGCTGGCGCGCTCCGCCGCCGAATTGTGCGGCGCCGACGCGGCAGCGATCTGCCTCGACGATGCGGGCGCTCTGATCGATGCCGGCAGCACCGGCTTCCCCGTGGGATGGCCCGGCGACGGAACGCACCCGCAGGCAGCCAGCCTGGCGGCGCGGGTCGTGCGCGAAGCGGTGCCGCTGCGCTCGTCAGGCTATGACGGCGCCACCGACAACACGCTTGCCGTACCTCTCTTGGCCGCCGGCCGCGTGGCCGGCGTGCTGGGGGTCGTACGGCCGGCGCCATTCGGCGACGAAGACGTCTCGGTGGCTTCGATGCTGGCCGACCAGGCG
>JAEYXI010000188.1 GCA_023428515.1 Pseudomonadota bacterium
TTGTATTGGTGCCGTGTGCGCCGGCGCCGCCGGGGCCGGACGTCGCGATCCAGCGCTTTTCGGCCGCCAAGGGCTTGCAAAGATCTTCCCGTGCCGACGAGCCGGACGCGACGAGGAGATTGCCGGCCGGGCCGACCAGGCCATAGAGGGGACCGAACAGTGGGCTGTAGGGAAGCGACCCGGAAAGGGTCACGCGACCGTTGTCCCGCGTAATGGTGAAGGTCACGTCATCGACGCTGGCGTATCTCCCGTCTTTGAGAAATTCGGCGATCTGCGCTTTGGCAAGGGCGATCACCTGGGCGTCCGTCTTGCCGCGCGCCGCCTCGCCCACGGAGGTGTCCATGGCATGCTGCAGCTTGCCCTGCAGGGTGGACGCCCGCGTGTAATCGACCACCATGACGCCGGCGCCGAGAGCACCGACAAGGAACAGCCCGACAAATACGGCGACGCTTCCCTCACTGGAGAAGGTGAGCCGTTTGATATGTCGCTTGAAGATTCCTGTCATTGTCAGTTCCAGTTCAGGAAATCAATGGCTGCGGGCATGACCGCGAGGACCATCAGGGGCAGGAGAAAGAAGACGGCGACCGGAAGAGCCATGATCGCGGCTACCGCGGCCGCTTTTTTCTCGATGCGGGACATGCGGATTGTTCGGCCGTCCGCCGCGAGGGCCCTGAATGCTGGCCCGATTTCCGTGCCCTGCTCATCCGACTGGATGAAAGCCATGCAGGCGCTTTTGACTTCGACGGCATCGGAGCGGCGAGCGAAGTTCTCAAAAGCGTTGCGCTTTTCAGGAAGCAGGGACATTTCCGTGATGAGGATCGTCAGATCCTCGGCAAGCGCGCGAGACCGAATGCCAATGTCGGAGGCGACGCGCCGCAGCGCGGCGTCAATCGACTGGCCGCCCTCGACGAGGATGATCATCAGGTCGAGAGCATCGGGCCACGCGTCCTGGATGGACGCCTGGCGCTTGCGCGTGGCGCGGTCGACGAGAATGTCGGGGACTTTCATGCCGATATAGGCGGCGACCACTACGGCGCTGAGCTTCAGCGGCAGGGGCAGCGCCATGATAGCGAGAATGCCGAAATAGAAGATGCCAGCGGCCATGCCGGCGAAGGGAAACAGGAACTTCGCCGCGAGGTAGGTCACCTCGGCGCGCGCGCCGCGCTTGCCGGCGCGGTGAAGGCGGTCCCGGGTGTTCTCAATGACGAACCATTTCCGGAGGGCGAGGGTTCGCACGAGATAGTCGGCAATGGCGTCGCGGCGGGATTGGGGCCGTGCGGCGGGTGCCGGCGTGCCGGCCAGCATGCGGGGCCGGCCGCGATGACGCGCACGGCCCATGGAGAGCGCGTGCAATCCTGCGAAAACCGAGACACCGATGAGGGCGGAGGCAAGTGCAAGCTGCGTTGACATGGTGATCACCCGCCGCTCAGGCTGTTGTCTTGCATGCGCTTCAGAACGACGAAGCCGATCAGCACCCAGACGATGCAGACGGCGGTCACGATCCGCCCGCTCATGGTGGTCCAAAGGACCTGAGTCCGCTCTGGATCCATGAAGTAGGTGAGGCCCAGCAGCAGAAACGGCATCGCGGCGAGGGCTTTGGCGCTCGAGCGCGCCGACGAACCCATGGCCTGGATCTTCTCGTTGAGCTTGCGGCGCTCTCGCAGCGTGTTCGAGAGATTACCGAGGGTGTCGGCGATGGCGCCGCCCTCGGTTTCCTGGATGCTGATGGCGATGGCGAGAAATCGGGTGTCCGATATGGGCACGCGATGGGCCAGCATCTCGGTGGCGTCTGTCAGGGAAGCACCGAGGCCCTGTGCCTGCACGACCAGCTCAAATTCGGTCCGGACGGGTTCGGCGGCCTCCCTGGCGACAGCACGGATGCACTCGGCGACCGGAAGGCCGGCGCGGGTTCCGCGCACCAGTACATCGAGCGCATTCGGAAGCTCTTGCGAGAACGCGGCGTAGCGCGCGGCGATCTTGCGTTCGAGATAGGCGGCAGGAAGCATGAACCCGGCGGCGGCGGCGAGCGGCAGGGAAATGAGCGCCGATCCCGTGGGCACAAGGAGCACAATGAAGGCGACAACGCTGACGACGACCTGTACGCGGCGATAGCGCGATCTGGACCAGGACAGGCCCGACCGTTCCAGGCGCAGTTCGACGGCGCGGGCGTGATCACCGGCCCCACTGCGGGCCTGCTCGTCGCGGCTGAGCTGGGCCAGGCGGTCCATGATCATCTGACGGCGCGCGTGCCGGGCCGTGCGTTCATCCCCGAACAGGGCGGCCCTCGTGCGATCGACGAAAGCGCGCTTGCGATCGCTCGCCAGCGAGGGTTGAAGGTACTGATAGAAGGAGCCCATCACGAGCAGCGACACGGCACAGGCGCCAAACAGAGCTGCGAGGGTCTGCATCACGGCTCCCTCGCGGTCATGTTGAGGATCGACAGGGCTGAGGTCAGCCGCTCGGCCAGGCCGTAACGTTCGGCAACCCGGTAGAAGGAGGGGCGAACCTGCCGTTTGCCGATATGTCGGCCGCGCGCGTGGTCGTAGACGATCAGGTCTTCGGTCGTGATCGTCTCGCCTTCGACGCGCAGCACGTCGGTGACGTGGGTCACGACGCGCCTGCCGTCGATCAGCTGCTCGGTCTGGATGATGACGTCGAGCGAGTCTGCAAGGTCGCGCTTAATGTTCAGGCTGGGCACCGACTGGTAGCCCGGCGCCGTGCGAACGAGGGCTTCCATGCGGGAGAGAGCGAGCCGGGGGTCATTGGCGTGCACGGTCCCCATGGAGCCGTTGTGGCCCGTGTTCATCGCCTGGATGAGGTCGACGGCCTCTTCGCCGCGCACCTCGCCGACGATGATGCGGTGCGGACGTTGACGAAGCGCATTGCGGACCAGCTGCCGCATTGTGATTTCGCCGGTTCCCTCGGCATTCGCGGCCCGGGTCTCCATGCGGACGACGTGGGGCTTCTGCAGCTGCAGCTCGGCCGTGTCCTCGCAGGTGACGATGCGCTCGCGCTCGTCGACGCAGGATGAGACGCAGTTCAGAAGGGTGGTCTTGCCCGAACCGGTGCCGCCGGAAATCAGGATGTTGAGGCGGCACCGGCCGATGACGGCGACGACGTCCATGGCCTCTGGGCTGAGCGAGCCGGCGGTGACCAGCTGTTCGAGGGTGAGGCGTTCCTTACGAAATTTGCGGATCGTCAGAATGGTGCCGTCGACGGCGATCGGCGGCAGCGTGACGTTGATCCGCGAGCCGTCTTTCAGACGGGCGTCGCAGATGGGCGAGGATGTATCGACGCGCCGCCCGGTCTCTTCGACCATGCGCTTGGCGATACGCTGCAAGGCGTCTTCGCTGCGAAAGCGAATATCGCTCTGCACCATGGCGCCGGCGATTTCGAGGTGAATGTCACCCGTGCCGTTGACCATGATCTCGGAGATATCGTCACGCGCCAGCAGGGGCTCCAACGGTCCGAAGCCGCACATTTCGGCGGTCAGGTCGTTGACCAGCCATTCGCGATCCGCCGCTTTGAGAAAACCGGCCTGTGGGTCGGCTTGCAGGGTCTGACGGATGGCGTTGTTCACCTCGGCGCGGAAGGCGTCCGAATTCAGCGCCGCCGGGTCGGACGGGCCGAGGGTGTCCGCCGCCCTGAACAGGGTGTCGGCTGTGCGGTTGCGGACGGCATCGAGGCGTTCGCGATCCTCGGGGCGAATGGTGGAGACGGGCGCGAGCTGGATCACCTCCGGCTTGTGCGTAGAAACTGCCGGGAGGTCCGGGAGTTTGGTCTTGGTGCCGAAGAGAGCCATGGCGCCGTTCACTTCCTGAAGGGGGACAACAGGCGGGTGGGAAGGTCCCGAAGGGTGGCCAGCGGCCCGCCACGCACCGAGGACGCGACAAGAGGGGCTGCAGCGGCCGGATCACCGGGCGCGATGCGGGCATAGAGAGAGCGGAGAGCACCGGCGGCCGCGCTATCTGGCGCGCTTGCGACGACAAGGGTGCCTTCGGCGTCTGCTTCGGCGAAGATCTTCGGCTCGGCGGGAACCGTCACGATGGCGCCCGGGCTGAAATCCAGGGCGCGTGCGACATCCGCGACGGACCATTCCTGTTCGGCGCGGCCGTACTGACCGATCTGGTTGAGGACCAGAACGGGGTCAGGTCCGTCAACGGCGCGGATCTCGCGCAGAATGGCGCTGGCGCGTGGTATCGCGACAAAATCGGGCGTCGCGACGAGAACCATATGATCCGCCCTGGCGAGCGCGGGGAGCGTATCGGGGCCGAGAAGCCAGGCCGGAAAGTCCGTGACGACCGTGCGGGCGGATTTGCGGACGGTGTTGATAAGGCTGGGAATGCCCCGCCGATCGACGCTTGCGCCAAAGTCGCCCTCAGTGCTGACAATCCCGAGATTCGGCGAGAGCGGCGTGCTCATTGTGATTTTGTCGAGCATTTCGTGATCTAGCTCGAAGGGCTGGTAGAGCATGCGCGACAGGTCGGGGATGGGCTCGACCAAGAGGCCCGGCAGCGACGACATAGGCATCGACATGTCGAGGAGCAGGCTGGAGCCGGAGCGTGCCCCGAGCCATGCGAGGTTGGCGGCAATGGAGGTGGCACCGACGCCGCCGCGTGCGCCGATGACGAGTGTCACGGCCCCGATCGCGCCGTCGCTTTCGCGCCGTTGCAGGACGTGATCGCCGATAGAGCGGATGAGATCCGCCGGCGTGAAGGGCGCGACGAGATAGTCAGCGGCGCCTTCGTGCTTAAGGCGCCGATACAACGAAATGTCGTTGTGATGCCCGACGACGAACACCTGAGTGGCCTCGCCGCAATGGGGCGCCAGAAGCGCAAGTTCGGCCATCAGTTGATCGGCGCCTTCGCCGGGCTGCATCTCGATCACGACGATGTCGGGAACGGTGCCCAGCTCCTCGATGGCGCGTATGAGGCCCGGCACACCGTCCGCTCCAAGGAGACTGGTGACGCGCGACATGCTGGGATGCCGGATCGCGGCGGACACGCCCGTGGCGCCCGGCGCCCGCGTGTGGGCGGGCACCACCGACAGCCGGG
>JAEYXI010000299.1 GCA_023428515.1 Pseudomonadota bacterium
CAACGCCCTCCCAGGAGCGCGAAATGACGGACTTTCCTGCCTACGCCCGACGACTTCTGAGGGACGACGCCGGAACTGCAACGCTCGAATACGGCCTGGTGCTCATCGCCGTCGTTCTGATCGCCGCCGGCGCCATCAGCATGATCGCCGGCCGCTACGACGAGCCGCTAAACGCGGCTGCTGAGGACATCGCCACCTCGCGCGAGGCTCTTTCCTACAAGCCGTGAGACTGACCGCACCTGATCATCCCGATTTCACAATAAGCGCTTCACATGGTCGATCTCTTTCCCAAGGTGATATTTACCGGCCTGCTGATCGTCGCTCTTGTCATTGATGTTCGCTCGCTACGACTGCCGAACCGTGTCGTTCTTCTCATGATCGGCGCCTTCATCATTTGCGCCCCGCTGAGGCAATTCTCGCTCGAAGACACGCTTGTCCATCTCGCCACGGGTGCCGGGCTATTCGGTGCGCTGTTCGTCGTCGCCCTCGTCGGCGCGCTCACCTCCAGCCTGCCGCTGGGGGGAGGGGACGTGAAATTCGCGGGCGCGATCGGTTTGTGGCTCGGCTTCGGCCAGCCGTTCTTTCTCTTCGTCGCCTGGCTGTTGATCTTTCTGGTCGCACTGATCGCATTCATTGTCATGCTCGCGATGTCGCGACAGTTGCCGTTCGTAATGCCGCTGACCGGCATTGTGTGGGTCGATGACGTCACCCTCGGCACCGTAAGTATTCGTAAGGCCCGCGTGCCCTTCGGCGTGCCGCTTGCTCTCGCGGCGATTGCCGCCACCTGGTTCAACTGACATAGAGGTGCAGCGTGAACATTAAGCGCATGGGCGTCTTCGGCGCTTCATTGCTCTCCGGCGTTGCCGCTTATGCCGTTCTGGCCTCCGTCGAGCCGCCCCCCGCGCCGGCGCCAGCGGTCGCGGTTCAGCCGGCGCCGGCGATCCGCGAGGAAGGACCGGCCACCGTCGATCTCCTCGTCGCCGCCCGCGATCTCCCCATGGGCGCAAAACTCTCCGCCGCCGACATTCGCTGGTCCCCGACAATCGAGGGCTCGCACCCCTCGTCCGCGATCATTCGCAGAGCGGGTGATGACGGGGCCGCCCTTGAGGCGGAAATAGCCGGCAGTGTCACCCGCCAAAGCCTGCTGGCCGGCGAGGCCGTCTCTCGCCAGCGTCTCGCCAAGGGCACCGGCAGCCTCATGGCCTATACGCTCCCGGCCGGCAAACGAGCCGTCGCGGTCGACATTGATGCCCGGGGCGGGCGCTCCGCTGGCAACTTCATCCTTCCCGGAGACCGCGTCGACGTTCTGTTCGTGGATGCCACCAGCGCCGGGGGCACGGTGAAGCCCGCCTCCACGCTCCTGCGCGACATCCGGGTGCTCGCCGTCGGGCCGCATCAGGGCTCCGACACCATCGGAGGCGCCACGGCGCAGGGGGAGACCGTCACTCTGGAGGTCGATCCGGCCCAGGCCGAGCGGATCTCCGGCGCCGGCGTCGGCACCATCAAGCTCTCACTTCGGCCCCGGAGCGACGCCGGCCAGTCCTATGCCGGCTCCACCACTCAGATGATGACCGTGCGCTACGGCATCGCCCGCCAGCAGTAAAGCTGAGGAACCCCAGATGGCCCCCTCCCGTGCATGGCGCGCTACGTCGCTCCTCGCGACTATGTCCCTCATGGTCGCCTCGATCGCCGTCGCGTCCGCCCAACAGGCGATCCCCGCTCGCGCCGGCGCCGGTTTCACGCAGGAAGGCTTCAACGCCGCCTTCGCCGCCCCCAACACCACGGGGGTCCTGCGAAAGACCTTGGACGTGGGCCTTGGTCGCTCCGCCGTTTTCACAGTTCCGCGCGCAGCGGCCGACGCCTATGTAGCCGACCCCAAGGTGGCGACCGCCACCGTGCAGACCGATCGACAGATCTACATCACCGGCATAGGCCCCGGCGCGACGACCATTCTCATCAGCAGCGAAGACGGTTCCCAGATCGCAGAAGTCGAGGTGCGCGTCGCGCGCGACGTCGGCAGCTTGCGCAGCATCCTCGCGGGTGCGCTCCCGGGTGTGTCGATCTCCGTCCGCATGTCCGCCGATTCCGTCGTGCTCTCCGGCGCGGTGCCCAGCGCCGCCGTCGCCACCAAAGCGATGGATATCGCGCAGGGCTTCGTCGGGTCCGCCGAACGTGTGGTCAACGCCATGACCATCAGCGCCAGCGAACAGGTCATGCTGAAAGTGACGGTCGCCGAGGTGCAGCGCAACGTACTCAAGCAGCTCGGTGTCAATGCCGTAGGTACCTGGGAAATCGGCGATGTGGTGCTTGGCGGGGTGATGTCCAATCCCTTCGGCGTCGCCGGCCAGGCGCTCAGCTCCACAGCGGGTGTGATTTCCGGCTCCGATGGCACCCTGTCCGTGCAGGCCATGGAGCAAGTGGGCGTCGCCCGCACCCTCGCGGAACCCGTCCTGACGGCGATTTCCGGCGAGACCGCCAACTTCCTCGTCGGCGGCGAAGTGCCGATCCCCACCGGCGTCACCTGCACCAACGACAATTCGTGCCAGCCCAGCATCGAATACAAGAAGTTCGGCGTGTCGCTGACCTTCGCCCCGACCGTGCTGTCCTCCGGCAACATTTCCCTGCGCGTCGCGACCGAAGTCTCCGATGTCGACACGCAGAACCAGCTTTCCTACCCGGTCGGCAACAACAGCACCGTCACCATCCCGGCTTTCAAGCTGCGCAAGCAGGAAACCACCGTCGAACTTCCCTCCGGCGGTTCCCTTGTCACGGCCGGCCTCATCCAGCAGGGCGGACGGCAGGCGATCACCGGCGTACCCGGCCTGATGCACCTGCCCATCCTCGGGGCGCTCTTCCGCTCTCGCGACTATCAGCGTCAGGAGACCGAACTCGTCATCATCGTGCAGCCCATGCTCGCGCGTCCCCTGCAAGCCAAGCAGGCCACCCGCCCCGATCAAGGGTTCGCTGACGCTCCCGATCCGCGCGCCGTGTTCTTCGGCCAGGTCAACCGCATCATCGCTCCCGCCAACGGCTCCCGCACCGCTCCCACGAAAGCCGGGCCTCCTGTCGCGAATGGCTACTACGGCCACGCCGGTTTCATCGTCGACTGATCCGAGGCACGATCATGAACAGCACCCACATTCTCGCCGCCTCCCTGGTCGCCCTTGCAGCCGCCGGGTGCACCCAGCAGCGTTTCGATACCGGCTACTATCCGTCCTCCGTCGATGCGAGACACCCCATCGAGCTGGTCGACGAAGCCCGAAGCCTGCCCGTCTATCCCTCAACCCATCGCGGGCTAGATGCGCGACAGGCGCAGGACGTTGCGCAATTCGCACGCGCCTACCAGGCCGGCAGCCGCAGCAACGTCATGATCCGCGTTCCCGCTGGCGCGGGCCGTTCCGACCCGCTCACCCGCCAGACCGTTTCTACCGTCCGTGCCGAGCTTGCCCGGCAGGGTGTCCCGGCCCGCGCCATCACCCAGGCG
>JAEYXI010000305.1 GCA_023428515.1 Pseudomonadota bacterium
GCAGTGCCGCATTCCGTCCGTCGAACGCGATCGTTTGTCCACATCATGATTCTGGAGGAGAATTCTGATGGGCATTGAAGGAGTAGGCGCGCGGGTTGCGCGTAAGGAGGACAAGAGGTTCATCACCGGCATGGGCCGCTATGTCGACGACATGGTGGTGCCCGGAATGAAGCACGCGGTGTTCGTCAGAAGCCCGCATGCGCATGCCGAAATCGTGTCGATCGACGTGGCGGCGGCGAAGAAGATGCCTGGCGTTATCGACGTGCTGACCGGCCAGGAATTGAAGGCCGACGGCATCGGCAACCTGATCTGCGGATGGATGATCCACTCCAGGGACGGCACACCGATGAAGATGGGCGCGTGGTCGCCGCTTGCGGTCGGCAAGGTGCGCTATGTCGGCGACGCCGTCGTTGTAGTGGTGGCCGACACCAAGGGGCTGGCGAGGGACGCCGCCGAACAGGTCGAGATCGAATATAAGGAGCTACCCTCGGTCACCGACGCTTCGAAGGCGATGGATGCGGGCCAGCCGCAGATCCATCCGGAAGCTGAAAACAACCTGATCTTCGACTGGGACATCGGCAATGCCGCCGAGACCGCCGCGGCCTTCGAGAACGCAGCGCATGTGGTGAAGCTCGACATCATCAACAACCGGCTGATCCCGAACGCCATGGAGCCGCGCGCCGCGCTCGGCCAGTACGACAAGGCGGAAGACCACTATACCTGCTGGACGACGTCGCAGAACCCGCATCTCGCCAGGCTGGTAATGAGCGCCTTCTACAACATCGCGCCGGAAAACAAGCTTAGGGTGATCGCGCCCGATGTCGGCGGCGGCTTCGGCTCGAAGATCTACATCTATCCGGAAGAGGTGGTTTGCCTCTGGGCGTCGAAGAAAACAGGCGTGCCGGTGAAATGGGTTGCCGACCGCACGGAGAGCTTCCTTTCCGACGCGCATGGCCGCGACCATCACACGCATGCCGAGATGGCTTTCGACAAGGACCACAAGATCCTCGGCTTCAAGGTCGACATGCAGGTCAACCTCGGCGCCTACATGTCGCTCTTCTCATCGGTGACGCCGACCTATCTCTGCGCGACGCTGCTGTCGGGCCAGTACAATATCCCGGCGATCCTCGCCAATGTGAAGGCGATCTACACCAACACCGCGCCGGTCGACGCCTATCGCGGCGCGGGGCGGCCCGAGACGACCTATGTCGTCGAGCGCATGATGGAGGTGGCGGCCAGGCAGTTCGGCATGAGCCCGGTGGAACTCAGGCGCAAGAACTTCATCCGCGAGTTCCCGCACCAGACGCCAGTGATCCTGATGTATGACGCCGGCGACTACGAGGCTTCGCTCGACGCCGCGCTGAAGGCTTCGGACTTTGCCGGCTTTGCGAAGCGCAAGGAGGAGGCGAAGACGCGCGGCAAGCTGCGCGGCATCGGGCTCTCCTGCTACATCGAGGCCTGTGGCATAGCGCCCTCGGCGGCCATCGGTTCGCTCGGCGCCGGCGTCGGCCTCTGGGAATCGGCCGAGGTGCGCGTCAACGCGGTCGGCACGATCGAGGTGCTGACCGGCTCGCACAGCCACGGGCAGGGGCACGAGACGACCTTCGCGCAGCTCGTCAATTCGCGCTTCGGCCTGCCGATCGATTCCGTTTCGATCGTGCATGGCGACACCGACAAGGTGCAGATGGGCATGGGCACATACGGCTCGCGCTCCGGCGCGGTCGGCATGAGCGCGATCGCCAAGGCGCTCGACAAGGTGGAGGCCAAGGCGAAGAAGATCGCCGCGCACCTGCTCGAGGCCGACGAGGGCGACATCGTCATCGAGGATGGCGAGCTGAAGGTCGCCGGCACCGACAAGAAGGTACCGTGGTTCCAGATGGCGCTCGCCGCCTACACGGCGCACAATCTGCCCGCCGACATGGAGCCGGGCCTGAAGGAGACGGCCTTCTACGACCCGTCCAACTTCACCTTCCCGGCCGGCTGCTACGTCTGCGAGGTGGAGATCGACCCGGATACCGGCGTCACCGCAATCGTGCAGTTCGTCGCCGCCGACGATTTCGGCAACATCATCAATCCGATGATCGTCGAGGGCCAGGTGCATGGCGGCATCGCGCAGGGCGTCGGCCAGGCGCTGCTCGAAGGCGCGGTCTATGACGAGGGCGGGCAACTGCTGACGGCGAGCTACATGGACTACACCATGCCGCGCGCCGCCGACCTGCCGTCCTTCCAGGTGTCGACCTCGAACACGCCGTGCCCGTCGAATCCCCTGGGCATCAAGGGCTGTGGAGAGGCCGGCGCGATCGGCTCGCCGCCAGCCGTCATCAACGCAATCACCGACGCGCTGGGGCACGAGAACCTGACGATGCCGGCGACGCCGCAGAAAGTGTGGCAGGCGCTGCGGCTGGCAACGAGGCATTGAGGGAGAGAAAGATGTACGCAGTCAATTACCACCGCGCTTCCTCGGTCGCCGAGGCGGCAACGTTGCTGAAGAATGGCGAGGCCAAGGCCTTGTCCGGCGGCATGACGTTGATCCCGGCGATGAAGACGCGGCTCGCAGCGCCGTCCGACGTGGTCGACATCGCACGCATCGCGGAGCTCAAGGGCGTGAAGATGTCTGGCAGGACGGTGACGATCGGCGCGGCGACGACGCATGCGGACGTGGCTGACAACGCGGAGCTGAAGAAGGTGGCGCCTGCCGTCGCCGAGCTTGCCTCGCATATCGGCGATCCGCATGTGCGCCACAGGGGTACGATAGGCGGCTCCGGCGCCAACAACGACCCGGCGGCGGACTACCCGGCGGCGATGCTGGCGCTGGGCGCCACGATCGTGACGAACAGCCGGGAGATCGCCGCGGACGATTTCTTCACCGGGCTGTTCGAGACGGCGCTTAAGGATGGCGAGATCGTCACGGCGGTGCGCTTCGAGGCGCCGGAGAAGGCCGGCTACGAGAAATTCCGCAACCCGGCCTCGCTCTACGCGATGACCGGCGTGTTCGTCGCCAAGAACGGCTCGGGCGTGCGCGTCGCGGTGACGGGCGCAGGTGACAACGGCGTCTTCCGCCAGAGCGACATGGAAGCCGCGCTGGCGCAGAATTTTTCTCCGGCGGCGGTCGAGGGGATCAGCGTGTCGCCCGACGGGCTGATGAGCGATCTCCACGCGTCGGCCGAATACCGCGCCAACCTGGTGAAGGTGATGGCGAAGAGGGCGGTTGCCAAAGCTGGGTAACGGCTTCCATGAAGGCCGTAGTAGACCCGGGCCTAACAGATAAGGGC
>JAEYXI010000643.1 GCA_023428515.1 Pseudomonadota bacterium
TTGGCGAGAGCTGCTCGACCTTCTTCTGCCTTCTCGGCGCGATGCCCTGCGACTTCAGATGCCGCGCTATCGTGCTTTTCGAAAGACCGCTGATGCTCGCGGCATTGCGTACCGTGGGAGGCTTACCATCCTCCTGCACCATCTCCAGGAGTGCGGGGGCCATCCTCCGTTCAAGGGCGCGTTGTTCCCGGTCGCGCTCAGCCTTTTTCCGGGGTGGCTGATACGTTTTCGCTGTCCACTCGGAGACCGCCCAGACAAGCTCGTCCGCCTCCGCGTCAGTCAGTCCGGACCCGGCACCCGGTCCGTTTCTCCAATCTGCAAGCGCCTGTTCGCAATGAGCCTCAAGCTGGGCAAGGTCGCGCCCGTGCTTCTTGGCAAAGTCGTATGCGGAGTGCCGGAGGAATGTGAAGGCATCGGGATTGGCGCTCATGGAGCAGGCGGTGCGGTAAACCTAAACATGAGGTCCGGATATTCGACCTCGATTTCAAATCATTTAATCGGCGGGAGCTTGGTGCTTCGAGCCCGCTAGGGGATTGGGATTGGCCTCTGAGTTGCTGATGGACCCTACGCGGCGCGTCTATCTTCAACCGGAAGCAGCGGGGCAATTTTGTCCATTTCCGCTGCTAGTCCCGGCAGCATGACATCGCTCGAACCGTACTTCCTGTGAACCTTGGTAGATGCATGACCGGAAAGATATTCGCGCGGCTCGTCGGGTATTCCATCGCGCCGACAGAGAGCAATGAACAGATGCCGCAGTCCATGGTTCGGCGCGAGATCTTCGCGCGTGATGCCTACCGTTTCGCTTCGTACCCAGCGACCCACGAAGCTGGTCGCGCCGGGCGCAAATAGGCGGACGGGGGATGCGGTTTGAACCCAATCCATGAAACCTTCAGCCTCAAGCACCGGATGGATCGGGAGTTTGCGTTCGCTACTCGCCGTTTTCAAAGACCGTCCACCCTGGGAGGTTACGCTGAAGTACCAGCGGCCTTCGCACTTGAAAAAATCGTCTCTACGGAGCGAGTTGGCCTCGCTTATCCGCAGTCCAGAGTAGCACAGAAGCCAAGGAAGCCATCGGGTGCGGGCATCGTTCTCAGAACGCGCCTTCTTCAGCACGAGACGAGCCTCATCCAATGTGTAGGAGGTGTTGTCAGCGGATTTTTCAACAAAGCTCGGAAGCTCAATCTGGCCGGACAGAACCTCTGATGAGGCCATTGATTTGCGGAACTCCCTCATCTTCTGCCCCCAGTTGATGATTGTTCCGAGATTTATCAGCCTGTCGTTGATAGTACCGTTGCCCAGCTCCGCTTCTTCCACCAATGCGTCACACCAGGCCTCGGCCTCGTCCACGGTGGTGGTAGTGGCATCGTCAGAGTCTCGGAACAGCGCAAACTCCTTTGCGGTCAACTTGTATTTTTGGATGGACTTATCGGACATCGGCTTTCCGCCTTCGCCCGCCGCGCGCTTCTTGGCCCGCAAGTCGATGATATCCTCAAAGGTAACGCGCGCCTTGGGTTTGGCGGCTTTTTCCTGCTTTGCCTGAAGCTCGAATTTAGGGAAATGTGAAGCAGCAGGGTCGATGCCATAGTCGCCTGATGACATCCGATCGAGACGCTCGCGCGCGGCCAGGATCGCTCTGTCGACGGCCGTATTTACCATCTTCCGGCTCAACGGATCGAGGAGCAGGCCCTTGGCTTTCAGCCACTCATCAATCCGTTTCGCGTTTTGCGCGGTTCGGTTGGCCAGCAGTTTTTCCAGCACCACTTCGGCTGCATTCTGACTGTTGCCGAGAGGGATCATCCGTACCGAACCGCGTCTCAATACCGATCGATCGAGCATCATCGCCAAAGTTCGGCCGGGCATTCGTGACGGATTGTCTTCGTGCTCCTCGACCATGGCCTGATAGATTTCCCCGGCCAAGCCAGCAGCCTGTTTTTCGCTGAGGCTTCGAGGTCCAACGGTGAGCTCCCGCCAGCGCTGCTGGACTTCAAGACTGACGCGGGCGAATTCGAGCCGGGCTTCTTCAGGATCGCGCGTTCGAAGGGAAATCTTCTCAATCTCTCTGCCGAGCAGTTGCCGGAGCCGTTGCGGAACGCGTTGCCGGAAGTAGTAGATGCCGGAATCGGGATGCTGCCAAGGGCGTGTCATGCGAAGGACCATTGTGTACCACTCCTGTGTACCAGTGAAGCGGTTGAAAAGTCCTTACAACGCAAGACGTTGGGTGATTTCAGAGGCTTGGAATGGTGCTGCGAGAGAGGATTGAACTCTCGACCTCTCCCTTACCAAGGGAGTGCTCTACCACTGAGCTACCGCAGCGCCGGATGCGGCGTGCTTCTGCCACATCGTTCCGGGTAGCGCAAGTTCGGATCGACGTTACCGCTGGACAGGCGGACAAGCGCCCTAGGGACGCCACAATCGCCGCTTCTCCTGCTCTTCCGACATTGCCTTCCACCGCCCGGTCGCCCATCCTGCCGTCATGACCGAAACCGAGAAAGACCAGCGCGCGGACCCGCGC
>JAEYXI010000351.1 GCA_023428515.1 Pseudomonadota bacterium
CTCCAGGAAGACGATATCGATCGCGGGTACATCGGCCATGGTGAAGATCGGGTAGTCGCCGAAATTCTGTTCTGCCACGGCGCCGTCGGCGAGCGTGATCTCCTCGCGCATTGCGGCGCTCAACCCCATGACGATCGCGCCTTCCACCTGCTGACGCGCTGTATCGGGATGGATGACGGGTCCGCAGTCGACGGCGGCCGAGACGCGCCGCACTTTCGGCATGCCGTCCTCCATCGCGATCTCGACGACCTGCGCTACGAATGTGCCGAAGCTCTCGACCATCGCGATGCCACGGCCCATGCCTGCGGCGAGCGGCTCGGTCCATCCGCCAAGTTCTGCCGCCGCGTCGAGCACCCGCTGTTCGCGCGAGCCCTCCGCAAGCAGGGCGCGGCGATATTCGTATGGGTCGCGTCCGGCCGCGTGGGCGAGTTCGTCGATGAAGCACTCGGTCCAGAAGGCGTGTTGCGTGTGCGCGACCGAACGCCAGGTGCCGGTCCTGACATGCGTGTCGAAGGCAACCGAGCGCAGCGACTGGTTGGGGATGCGGTAGGGCAGCGCAAAGCCCTCGTTGCGCGTCGGGCCGGAGAGGAAGGTCTGCGACCAGGCGACCGGCGAGCCGTCTTCGCCGAGGGCTGCCGAGATCCGGGTCGCAAGGGCGGGGCGGTAGCTGCCATGCGTGAACTCCTCCTCGCGATGGAGGAGGAGTTTTACCGGACGCGGCGAGGCGGCACGCGCGATCGCCACCACATGCTCCATATATTCGGCCGATTGCTGGATGCGCCGGCCGAACGCACCACCGGCCGGCAGCCCGTTGACCTCGACGGCGCGGGCGCCAAGCCCCGAAAGCTCCATCAACTGCGCCTTGGTACCCAGCGCATCCTGTTCGCCGGCCCAGACAGTCAGCTTGCCGTCGGCGAATTGCGCGGTGACGTTTATCGGTTCCATCGCGGCATGGTGAAGCCAAGGCGTCCGGTAGACGGCTTCGACCCGTTTGCCCTGTGCTTTTGCCAGCGCTTCCGTCGCGTCTCCGAGGGAAAAGAGCTCATCGAAATCGCTGCTCGCCAGGGCGCGGTCCTGCGCCGCGATCAGGTCCTCGGCGTCGCGGATGACGGCGCCACCGTCGTCGAACTGCGGCTCGAGCGCTTCGACCGCCTGGCGTGCCTGCCACCATCCTTCGGCGATCACGGCGACGGCGTGGTCGGTGGTGACGACGTCGACGACGCCGGGCATCGATCGCGCAGGCGCATCGTCCACCGAGATGAGCCGGCCGCCATGCACCGGCGCGGAACGCACGGCGGCATGCAGCATGTCGGGTAGCGTGAAGTCTATGCCGTATCCAAAGCTGCCATTGGTCTTCGGAGGTATGTCGGCTCGAAGCGGCGAGGTGCCTGCCAGCCGCCATGTCGCAGGGTCCTTGAAGGGCGGGGCGCTGGGCACGCCGAGCTGCGAAGCCGCTTCCGCGAGTTCGCCAAAGCGCACGTTTTGTCCGGTCACGGGATCGCTGACGATCCCGTCGCGCACGGTGATGCGATTGGCCGGGACGTTCCACTGGTTCGCGGCAGCCTGGACCAGCATGGCGCGTGCCGCCGCGCCCGCGAAACGCATGCCGTAGCGGCCGGTGAAGCGCACGGCGGTGGAACCGCCGGTGATCTGCAGGTTGGTCTGCCTGGCCGCCTCCGTGAAGACCCTGTCGACGGCGCCGTCGACCACGGGGAATTTGCGGTCGTCGATGATCCAGCCGCGCGCCAGGAAACGGTTGGCGAAGGGTTTTTCGCCGGGCGCGCGTTTGGTCACGACCTTCGACCAGTCGGCGTCGAGTTCTTCCGCCGCCAGCATGGCAAGCGCCGTGTGCACGCCCTGTCCCATGTCGATGTGCGGGATGTAGACGGTGACCGTGTCGTCAGGCGCTATCTTCAGCCAGCCGGCGAGAAGATGGCCCTCGTCCTTGGAGACGAGATCAATCGCCTGCCGGTCGAAGGAATTGGCCCAGCTCCGGTAGCCGACGACGAGAGCGCCGGCTGCCGCTGCCGCGCCTATGAGGAAGGTGCGCCGTCTCATGCCTGCCCCCCGGCTGCCTGGTGGATCGCGGCACGCACGCGCGGATAGGTGCCGCACCGGCAGAGGTTGGTCATCGCGGCATCGATGTCGGCATCGGTCGGGTTCGGGTTCTCCGCGAGCAGCGCGGCTGCGGCCATGATCATGCCCGACTGGCAGTAGCCGCATTGCGGCACGCGGCTGTCGATCCAGGCCTGCTGCGCCGGATGCGGGGCGTCCGGCTTGCCCAGGCCTTCGATGGTGACGACCGTGCTGCCCGCGACTGCGCTGGCCGGCAGGATACAGCAGCGTGTCGCGACTCCATCGACATGCACGGTGCAGGCGCCGCAGGCTGCGATGCCGCAGCCATATCGGGTGCCGGTGAGCGCAGCGTCCTCGCGTAACACCCAGAGCAGGGGCTTTTCCGGATCGCCATCATAGTGGAAGGGCGAACCGTTCAGGGTGAAGGAGATCGTCATGGTTCGACCTTTCCGCCTCGCGCGACAGCCGGGTGGGATGAGAATGACGCGGCTTCCGTATTAAGAAAATCCACCATAAGGTTCATGCATCATGAAGCTGGACTTCACAAAGCTGCGTGGCAGCATCGATGGCTTGCCGGCCTTCCTGCTGGTCGCCGAACGTCGGAGCTTCAAGGCCGCGGCACAGGAGCTCGGCGTCTCGCCCTCGGCGGTCAGCCAGACGATCCGGGCGCTGGAGGAACGGCTGGGCGTTGCGCTTTTGCAGCGGACGACGCGCAGCGTCGGCCTGACCGAGGCCGGCGAGCGTTTTTTGCACTGGGCGCGGCCGGCGCTGGAAGGGCTGGGGCAGGCTCTCGACGCGGTGAGTTCGCTCGCCGAGAAGCCCTCCGGCCTGCTGCGCCTCAACGCCTCGCGCGGTTTCATCGAAGCTGTCATCAACGATGTGCTGCCGGCGTTCCTTTCCGCAAACCCCGACGTGCAGGTCGAGATCTGGGCGGATGACGGCCTGACCGACATCGTCGCGGAGGGCTTCGACGCGGGCTTCCGCTTGGGCGAATCGCTGGAGGCCGACATGATCGCGGTACGTGTCAGCCCGCCGTTTCGTTTCGCCGTCGTCGGTTCGCCGGATTATTTCGCCAGGCACGGACGCCCGCAGACACCGCGGGACCTCATAAGATTCCCCTGCATCCGCTTCCGGCAGACGACGTCGCAGTCGATCTACCGCTGGGAGTTCATGGACGGCAACCACCCGGTCAACGTCGTCATCGACGGCCCAATGATCGTCAACGACAGTGCGGTGAACATCGCGGCGGCGAAGAATGGCATCGGGCTCGCCTATGTCGCCGAGCCGCTGGTCTGGAAGGAGATGGAGGAGGGGTCGCTCGAACCCGTGCTGACGAACTTCCTGCCGCTGACTCCAGGCGTCTTCATGTATTTCCCGAGCCGGGCGCAGGCGATGCCGAAGCTGCGCGCCTTCATCGAACATATGCGCGTAGCGTTGGCCGATTTCGAGCGCTCGATGCCGCACCGCACCTCCGGCTGACGGCGCCTGCTTATCCGCCTTGCGGCACGTCGACGCAATCGGGCACCGGCCCCCATTTGTTTTCGCGCCTTTGCGAGGGGATGAGCCCGAGCACGATCGCGAGGATCATGACGCTGCCGGCAAGCAGAAGGCCGAGCACGAACATTGCAAGATAAAACCAGCCGGAGAGGCCGATATCGTGGAAGCGCCGGACGCTGATCGCGATGCCGGGCAGCGCGCCGGCCAGCACCGCGACCAGCATAAGGACGATGGTCGCGATCGGCACTTCCAAGCCGTAGTCGAAATTGCCTGTCGCGGCATCGATGGCGACACCGACGACCGAAAGCAGGATCATGCCGAGCGTGTAGAAAAGCGCAAAACCCCAATATTCCTTGCGCCGCGCCCTGCCGCGGAAATTGGCGTAGTTGGTGGTGACGCCAGCCCAGAAATAGTCCCAGAGGCCGGTCGAAGCCTGTGCCGGGGGGACACCATTGCCGGCGGCCTCGCGGCCGAAATGCTTCGATGGAGGCTGGGCGGCAGGCACGGCGATCGAGGTGGCCGTCAAACCGGCAGGCTGGGGCCTTCCAGCGGTCGCGTTCTGCGGCGTCGTCACGGGAGGAGAGACGGCGCGGGCCTGGTCGCCGCTCTCGTGGAACTCGACGATCACACCCCTGGACAGTGGAAAGGAGCGCGTCAGGTCCTCACGACGGAAAGTATAGCGCTTGCCGTCCTCGCCGGTGATGAAGCCGAAACCGTGGGCCTCGTCATAATGAAGCACTTCACCGCGCATGGCTGATCCCGTCGGCCGAATCCTCTCCGGCAAAGCTAGCACCGAAAATGCCGGCGTGGATAAATTTGCCGGCGGCGTCAGAGGAAGCCGATGAAGCGGCCGGCCAGAAGCACGCTGCTCCAGAGCAGGATCGAGGTGGCGGCGACGGCGCCGATGGCGGGCGACGTTTCCTGCGACTTCCGGTCCAGCGCGATGAAGACGAAAAAGTTGAGAGCGGCGAAGACGATCAGGCCGAGCTTAAGCAGGAAGGCGGGGTTGCGGACATAGTTCGTCGCCTGGACCGAGAACAGCGCAAGCCCGGTCAGGACGGCGAGGATGAAGGCTGCGAGCGCGACACGCCTGAGCAACGCGACCAGTTTCTGGCGCGGCACCGAGCGGATCCAGCCGAGCACGGAAAGATCCATCAGGAGAACGCTGCCGAACAAGGTTCCGATCGCCGCGATATGGAGCGCGTTGACGACGGGATAGGCGACGAAGGAGCTTTTCAGCAGCCGCACCGGCCCAAGCTGCTCGATGGCCTGGAAGAATTCCATGCGCGGGGCCGCTCAGCCGTCCACTCAGCTCGGCACGCGGGTCGGATAGACGTCGTAGGTCTTGCCGTTGACGGTTATGCGAACCGCCTTCATGCGTTTCTCGGCCTCGTCTCGCGAGCGGTGGCCGACTGCCACGATCTCGTCGCCGACCTTGGCTGTATCTTCCATGAAGCCGGCCCGCGCGGTGGCGACGGGCGTCGCCAGCTCGACCCGCCAGGTCTCGCCTTCGACATCGACGTCGAGCGCCGGGTGCGGATTGCCGTAGTTGATGGCGCTGATCGTGCCGGTTAGCTCGAAGAAGCCGTCTTCCGTCCACGACCAGCCGTGATGGGCGAAGGCCGGGCTTGCCGCCAGCAAGGCAAGGCCGCCGGCTGTCGATATCAGCGCACGTCTCGAAATCGCCATGGCTTCCTCCTTCTGCCGCCCGGTCATGGAAATTAGGGCGACGGCGACCACGCGCCAAATCACATCCCGATGAGCGATAGCCTGTCCCGCGGCGGCGGTCATCCGGTGGGAGCTCGATTGACTATTTGCGGATTCACGGTAAAAGCCAGCCGCGAACGGGAACTTTCGGACAATGCGCGGCCTGATGATGGCGCTCTTTGCACTTGATTTCCCCGGCCATGATGGCGCCCTGAAGGCGAACCATTGGGCCGGGCGGATCGGCATGCCGTTCCTGTCCAGCAACACCACCAAAGCCAAGACGATCACCAAAACGACCGGCAAAACGGTCTGATCTCCCTCGGCCTTACCGTCCCTCCCGGGTCTGGCCCGGGGAGACGAGGCCCGCGCCGGTCGGCGGGTTCCTCCAGAAGAAACAGGCGGAGAGGGGCAGGAGAAGTCACATGGGTTTCAAGATTGCAGTCGCCGGCGCCACCGGCAATGTCGGGCGCGAAATGCTGAACATCCTCGACGAGCGCGGCTTTCCCGCCGACGAGGTGGTGGCGCTCGCTTCACGCCGTTCCGTCGGCTCGGAGGTTTCCTACGGCGACAAGACGCTGAAGGTGAAGGCGCTGGAGAACTACGATTTCTCCGACACCGACATCTGCGTGATGTCGGCGGGCGGCGAGGTGTCGAAGCAGTGGTCGCCGAAGATCGGCCAGCAGGGCTGCATCGTCATCGATAATTCCTCGGCCTTCCGCTACGACCAGGACGTGCCGCTGATCGTGCCGGAGGTGAACCCGGACGCGATCGCGGGTTTCTCGAAGAAGAACATCATCGCTAACCCGAACTGCTCGACCGCACAGCTTGTCGTGGCGCTGAAGCCGCTGCATGACGCGGCGACGATCAAGCGCGTCGTGGTGGCGACCTACCAGTCGGTGTCCGGCGCCGGCAAGGAAGGCATGGACGAGCTCTTCACGCAGACCCGCGCCGTCTTCGTCGCCGATCCGGTCGAGGCCAAGAAGTTCACCAAGCGCATCGCCTTCAACGTCATCCCGCACATCGACGTGTTCATGGAGGACGGCTACACGAAGGAAGAATGGAAGATGGTGGCCGAGACCAAGAAGATGCTCGACCCCAAGATCAAGCTGACCGCCACCTGCGTGCGCGTGCCTGTCTTCATCGGCCATTCCGAAGCCGTCAATGTCGAGTTCGAGAAGCCGATCACCGCCGACGAGGCGCGCGACATACTGCGCGAGGCTCCGGGCTGCCTCGTCATCGACAAGCGCGAGAACGGCGGCTACGTCACGCCGCTCGATTCGGCGGGCGAGGACGCGACCTACATCTCCCGCATCCGCGAGGACGCAACCGTCGAGAACGGTCTCGCCATGTGGATCGTGTCGGACAATCTTCGCAAGGGCGCGGCACTGAACGCCGTGCAGATCGCCGAACTGCTGGTCGAGCGCGGCCTGATCCAGCCGAAGAAGAAGGCGGCGTAGCGCAAACATCCGGGTGGGGTCGCTGGTGAAGTGCTCGACATCTATTTACGTCCCGCTATACGCCCCGCACTGCCTCCGGCTACCCCACCCATCCAACCGCCTGCGGCGGTTGTCCACCCTCCCCTCAAGGGGGAGGGATAGCCGCGCGCTTCGTCGTCGCCACGCCCTGCTTTCGCAGTCTGGACATTTCAAAGAACGCTCCCTGCCACAGAGGGAGAAGTCGGGAAGCGGGGCACGGGGCCGAGCCTCTCAAATTATTGGTACGTGGCGCGAACCCGCGCCCCGCCGGCGATTTCTGTCCGCGCCCGTTCCGCTGCGCCCGATACTCTTTGCCTTCCAGCTTTTGGGCTTTTCCGGCATTGGCCTCGGGCCTATGTGCTCGTCCAGCACGCACCGCCCGTAGTGGCGGCAGGGGAACCCTTGGACGCGGCCCCCCCCGGGCGTGGGTTACGCTGACCCGCACCGGAGGCGCCTTCTCCTCCCCACCTGACCACCCTCGCGACCGGTGTTCCCGCAGAAGGAGCGGGGGCAAGAATAAGGGAGCTGCGAGAGGTGTTAGGAGAATCGAGGCCAATTATTTTTATGGTCGAGCAAGATCGACGGCTTGGCGGCCGGGTGGGCTGAAAACTATCCCCGTTTCGAGCGCCGTGGCTGCGATGCGGGCCATTCTTCTCCGCTCCGCTCACTCACGACGTCGGGACGAACGGACGGGTCCTGCTTCGGCCAATCTCCAACCTTGCACGGGCAAAGAAAAACGGCGGGGATCGCTCCCCGCCGCTCGCGTTGGACCACCCGCGGAAAGATCAGGAAGCGGCTTCTTCCGTCGCAGCCTCTTCGGCCGGAGCGGCGGTGGCGGCGGCAATCGCGGCAGCGGCGTCTTCCTGCGCCTTCTTCAGCGCGGCAACGCGCTCCTGTGCCTTCTTGCCGGGCTGCGCCTTGGTCGGGTTGTTGCGCGCCTCGCGCTTGGTGATGCCGGCCTCGTCGAGGAAACGGGCGACGCGGTCGGTCGGCAGCGCGCCGTGGCTGAGCCAGTGCTTGACGCGGTCGGCGTCGCTCTTCACGCGCTCGCCGTCCTTCGGCAGCAGCGGGTTCCACGAGCCGACCTGCTCGATGAACCGGCCGTCGCGCGGGCTGCGCACGTCGGCGATGACGACGTGGTAGTAGGGGCGCTTCTTGGAGCCCGCTCGGGCCAGGCGAATCTTCAGCGACATTTTCTAACTCCTTGGAATTCTGTCGATTGATAGGTGGGTTCAGGTATTGGTCTTCAGCTCGCCATTTCCGGCGGCGATCTGTTCGTGATGGCGGATCACTTCCTTGATGACGAAGTTCAGGAATTTTTCCGCGAAATCAGGGTCGAGCTGCGCCTCGTCGGCAAGACGGCGCAACCGTTCGATCTGCTGGGCTTCACGGGCCGGATCGGCCGGCGGCAGGCCATGCTCGGCCTTCAGCACGCCGACTGCCTTGGTGCAGCGGAAACGCTCGGCAAGCATGTGGATCAATGCCGCGTCGATATTGTCGATCGAGACCCGGTAGTCGGCGAGCATCTTTCGCGCGTCGGCGATGTCGATAGTGTCGCTCATCTCTCCCTCACTTCTTCTTGCCCATGCCCGGCAAACCGCCGGGTCCGCCGAGTCCTGGCAGCCTCATGCCCCCCGGCAGGCCGGGAAGCCCGCCGCTGCCGAGGCCCGGAAGCCCGCCCGGCATGCCCTTGGCGAGGCCGGCAGCCTCGGCCTGCTTCTGCAGCGCCTCGAGCTGCTTCGGGTCCATCTTGGAGAGGTCCGGCATGCCGCCCATTCCGGGCATCATGCCGCCCAGTCCCATCTTCGAGGCGAGGCCGCCCATCATGCCGCGCATCATGCCGCCGCCTTTGCCCTTGCCGCCCATCGCCTTCATCATGTCGGCCATCTGGCGGTG
>JAEYXI010000648.1 GCA_023428515.1 Pseudomonadota bacterium
ATGAGACAGGGGGAGGATCCGCGGCGGTACCGCGGGTGTGGCCCTGGGTATTTTCCAGCTAGGAGCGAGGCGGTGGTGACGAAAACCGTGCTCGACATCGATGGCGTCAGCAAAAATTTCGGCCGGCTGACGGCGGTCGACAGTGTGTCGCTTGATATCCGCGAGAACGAGTTCTTCGCGCTGCTCGGGCCGTCGGGCTGCGGCAAGACCACGCTGCTGAGAATGCTTGCAGGCTTCGAGGCGCCGACCGGCGGCAGGATCATGCTCGACGGCGCCGACGTGTCGCGCGTGCCGCCGAACCGGCGGCCGGTGAATTTGATGTTCCAGTCCTACGCGCTGTTCCCGCATATGACCGTACGCGCCAACATTGCCTACGGGCTGGAGATGGAGCGCAAGTCGGCAAACGAAATTCGCGCCCGCGTGGACGAGATGCTGGCGACGACCCAGCTCGACCCACTCGCAGACCGCAAGCCCGACCAGCTCTCCGGCGGGCAGAAGCAGCGCGTCGCGCTTGCCCGCGCGCTGATCAAGCGGCCGCGCGTGCTGCTGCTCGACGAGCCGCTCGGCGCTCTCGACAAGAAGCTGCGCGGCGAGATGCAGATCGAGCTGAAGCGGCTGCAGCACGAAGTCGGCATCACCTTCATCGTCGTCACGCATGACCAGGAAGAGGCGCTGGTCATGGCCGATCGTATGGCGGTGCTAAGGGACGGCAAGCTGCTGCAATGCGACACGCCGCATGAGGTCTACGAGCATCCGGCCGATGCCTTCGTCGCGGGTTTCATTGGCGTGATGAATTTCTGCGAGGGCACGGCGTTCGCCGAGGGCGGGGTGAAAGCGCGCGACGGTTCGATCATCGCCGGCGCGCTGCCGCAAGCAATCGCGGGAGGCGAAGCGGCGATCGCGGCGGTGCGGCCGGAGCGCGTGGTGCTCTTCCCGCCGGCTGACATCCACAATCGAACAACAGGCGCGATCGAGGCGCTCGCCTATCATGGGCTCGACCTCCAGCTTCACGTCCGCACTAAGCTGGCCGACAAGCCCTTCCTCGTCCGCGTCACCGCAGACACTGCCGACCGCCGCAAGCTTGCTGTCGGCGACTCCGTCGAGATCGGTTGGTCGGCAGCGGACACACGCATCTTCAGGAATTGAGAGGACGAACCATGGCGCAAAAGACGATCGCATTCTTTCCCGAGGCGGCCTACGGGCCGGCGCTGAATTCCGTCGGCATCGCGCAGGCGGTCGAGGCGCGCGGCCACAAGGCGGTGTTCCTCTCCGACCCCGGCTTCGTCGACGTCTACAAGGGTTATGGTTTCGAGGCTCATCCGGTGAACCTCTCCGAGCCGATGCCGCCGGAGAAGATGGCGAAGTTCTGGGAGGATTTCATCAACGGCCACATCCCGAATTTCAGGAAGTCGCCCTACGATCAGGTCGACAACTACGTGAAGGATTGCTGGACGGCGATCGTCGACAGCGCGAAGTGGGCTGAGAAGGATCTGCCGGGCGTGCTGGCGAAGATCAAGCCCGACGTCATCTGTGTCGACAACGTCATCCTGTTTCCGGCTATAAAACAGTTCGGCGTGCCGTGGGTGCGCGTCATCTCCTGCTCGGAGAACGAGATCGAGGACGAGGACATCCCACCGCATCTTTCCGGCTGTGGCGAGAACGACCACGCCTGCCACAAGGCCTATCGCGATCACTTCAACGAAGTCATCAAGCCGATCCACGACGACTTCAATGCGTTCCTGCAGTCGACTAACGAAAAGCCTTATCCGATCGGGCAGTTCTTCGAGGCCTCGCCTCATCTCAATCTGCTGCTCTATCCGGAGGCGGTGAAGTTCAAGCGCAGGCATCCGCTCGATCGGGAAAAATTCCAGTATCTTGAGGGATGCGTGCGCAAGGAGGCGGCTTATGAAGTGCCGACCTTCGCTGAAAACAATGACGGCCCGCTGATCTACGTCTCCTTCGGCTCGCTCGGCGCCGGCGACACGGAACTGCTGAAACGCGTGATCGCGGCGATCGGCAACTCGCCCTACCGGGCGCTGGTCAATGTCGGGGGATACAAGGAACAGTATTCCGACGTGCCTGGGAATGTGATCATCGAGGGCTGGTTTCCGCAACCGTCGGTCATTCCGCAGGTCGATGCCGTCATCCATCACGGCGGCAACAACTCATTCACGGAGTGCCTCTACTTCGGCAAGCCGGCTATCATCATGCCCTATGTCTGGGACGGGCACGATAACGCGACGCGGGTGCAGGAGACCGGCCACGGCTTCAAGATGCCGCGCTACGACTGGACCGAGGCCGAACTGCTCGCCAAGCTCGAGGCCTGCCTCACCGACAAGGCGATGAAGGCGAAGCTCGCTGAGACGTCGAAGCACATGCAGTCGCAGAATGGGCCGGAAAAGGCGGCGGGCCTGCTGGAAAAGTTGCTGTGACCTCCGCTGCGCCGCATCTATACGAGGCTACGACGCGTACCGACCTTTTGGACTGGGGCGTGCAATCCGACGCGATCGAAGGCGTGTCGCGCTCGACTGGCCGGCTCGTCCATAAGGGACCGTACAATCGTCCCGAGGTCGGCATATGGGTCTGCACGGAAGGACGGTGGCGGCTGTCCATCCCGCGCGACGAGCTCTGTCATTTCGTGGCCGGGCGCGCGACCTATCGCGAGGATGATGGCGAGTTGGTCGAGGTCGAGGCGGGTACTGTCGTGATGTTTCCGGCAGGCTGGACCGGCGAATGCACCGTCCATGCCGAGATGCGCAATGTTTACATGCTGGCCGAGGATGAGCCCGCAATCAAAGGAAAGACCATGACCACGACACCGACGATGAAGAAGCCGCTCGAACAGACCGAACTGGTCGACTGGGGCGTGATCCCGACGATGATCGAGGGTGAGTCGCGCACGTCGGGCAAGCTGCTGCACAAGGGCCCGGAGGGACGCTCGGAATGCGGGCTGTGGGTCTGCACGCCAGGCAAGTGGAACTGCCACGTCACGCGCGACGAGTTCTGTCACTTTCTCGAAGGGCGCTGCACCTATGTGCACGAGTCCGGCGAGGTGATTGAGATCGTGCCGGATACGGCGGCCTTCTTCCCGCAGGATTGGAAGGGCGTCTGCACAGTCCATGAGACGATCAAGAAAGTGTACATGATCCGCTGAGGCCGCCTCATGGAATTTTCGCCCGACAAACCGGCCTTCTTCATCAACCCGTCCTATCGGACGATGAGCGGCGCCCGGCGCGCCGTGATCGATCCGGCGACGCTGGAGACCGTCGGCGTCATCGCCGCCGCGACCGAGGCGGAGATCGATGGGGTGCTGACGGCCGCTGCGAAGGCGCAGAAGGAATGGAAGGCGCTAGACGCCAAGTCGCGCGCGAAACACCTGCACACAGTCGCCAACGCCATCGAGGCGGCGGACTTCACTGGCTGCGCCGAGCTGATGGTGCGCGAGATGGGCAAGCCCTATCCCGAGGCGATCGGCGAAATTGCTAACTGCGCGCCCATCTTCCGCTACTATGCCGAGATGGCGCGTGACGAGGCCGGCAAGATCGCCGGCACGACGCAGGCGGGCTCATTCCAGTATGCGCGCTACGAGCCCTACGGCGTCTCCGTGCACATCATGCCTTACAACTTCCCGATCCTCTTGATGTGCTGGACGGTCGCGGCGTCGCTCGCCGGCGGCAATGCCTGCATCATCAAGCCGGCCGAGGCGACGACGCTTTCGACGCTCGACTACATGACGGTGTTCCGCTCGCTGCCGGAGGGGCTGGTCTCCTGCCTGCCGGGTGGCGCGGAGACGGGTAAGGCGCTGGTCGAATCCGACCGCACGCACGCGGTGGCTTTCACCGGTTCTGTCGCGGCGGGCCGCCGCGTTGCGGTAGCGTGTGCTGAACGGACAAAACCCTGTGTCATTGAGGCGGGTGGCAGCGATCCGTTGATCGTCAGCGCGCATGCGCCGCTGGAGGTCGCGGCGGCCGGCAGCGTGACGGCGGCGTTCCATCTCTCCGGCCAGGTCTGCACTTCGGCCGAGCGCTTCTTCGTGGTCGATTCCGTGCATGACCGTTTCGTCGAACTATTCGCCGAGAAGACGCGAAACTTGCGCATCGGCAACGGCATGGACGAGACCGAGATCGGCCCGCTGGTCAGCGAGGCGGCGCGCGCCAAGGTGATGCGACTGGTGGACGATGCGGTGGCGCATGGAGCGAAGGCCGTCACCGGCGGGCGCGTTCCGCCCGAGCACAATGTCGGCTGGTTCTACGAGCCGACGATCCTCACCGGCGTGACGCCTGATATGGCGATCTGCAGGGAAGAATGTTTCGGGCCGGTCGCCGCGATCTGCCGCGTCGCCGATTTCGACGAGGCGATCCGGCTTGCCAATGACAGTCCGTTCGGGCTTGGCGCGTCGATCTTCACCACCGACCTCGCCGAGGCGCATGAAGCCGCTGAGCGGCTGGAGGCCGGCATGGTGTGGGTCAACAACCCGCTGATCGACAATGACGCGCTACCGTTCGGGGGCTGGAAGGCTTCCGGTATCGGCCGCGAGCTCGGACGGCAGGGGCTCGACGCCTTCCGCCGCTCGAAGATGGTAATCATCGACCACAAGCCAGTGGTGCAGGATTGGTGGTATCCTTATCCTGACGCATGGTTCCGCAAGGCGGGGGGACGCAAGCATGTCTAAGGCGTGTCATGGATAAAGCCGTCATGGGCGGTGCGGCCGACTGGATCAGGCAACACGACGTTCGCGAGGTCGAGTGCCTGATCCCCGACATGAACGGCGTGCTGCGCGGCAAGGTGCTGCCGGCGCAAAAATTCCTGAAGGCGATCGACGGAGGCGCGCTCTACATGCCGACCAGCGCGCTGCTGGTCTGCGTCGACGGTAATTATTCGGGATCGATCGACGAAGGCTTTGCCTATGGCGATCCCGACATGCTGCTGGTCCCGGACTTGGACTCGCTGCGTCTCGCGCCGGGCACCGAGCCGCAACGGGCGTTCGTACTCGCTGACGCCTGCTATCCGGAAGACCGGCTGTGGAGCGCCTTGCCACGCTCGCTGCTGAAGTCGGTGATTGCGCTCTACGCGGAAAAAGGCTGGCGCGCGGTGGTGGCGCCCGAGCTCGAATTCTATGTCACGTCGCTCAATCCCGATCCCCGCGACCCAGTGGCCGCGCCAGTCCTGGCGAATGGCCGCAAGGAAAGCGCGCAGCATCCCTACGACATGGAGGCGCTCGAACTGTTCGACCCGGTGATGCGCAGGATCTACGAGCATTGCGCGGTCGCCGGCATCGCCGTCGATACGCTCAGTCACGAAACCGGCGCTGCGCAACTAGAGGTCAACCTGCTGCATGGCGACCCGCTCGATCTCGCCGACCAGGTGGTGTTGTTCAAGCGCATAGCGCGCAAGGCGGCGGCCGAGCAGGGCATGAACATCACCTTCATGGCAAAGCCCATGGCTGAGCAAGCCGGCAGCGCGATGCACCTGCATGCCTCTCTGGTCAACGCGGCGGGCGAAAACCTCTTCGCCGACGAAGAAGGCACGGACACGCCGATGTTCCGGCACTTCATGGGCGGCCTGCAGAAATATATTCCAGAGGTGCTGCCGCTCTTTGCGCCGCATGTGAATTCCTACCGGCGCATACGCCCGAGCCTCAGCGCGCCGGCCAATGTCGAGTGGTCGCACGACAACCGGTCCTGCGGCTTGCGTGTGCCGAAAGCTGGGCGGGATGCGCGGCGCGTCGAGAACCGACTGCCGGGCGCCGACGCCAACCCGTATCTCGCCATCGCCGCCACGCTGCTTTGCGGCTACCTCGGCGTGGAGGAGCGGCTTGAACGGCGCGCCGAGGCCCTCGGCAATGTCTATCAGGCGGAAACCACGCTGCCGAAGACGATGGCGCAGGCGCTCGACCGGTTCATCGTCTGCGCGCCGACGCGTGCGCTGCTCGGCGAGGAATTCTTCCAGACCTTCGTGCGCGTGAAGCAGCGGGAACACGACGCTTTCGAAAGTGTCGTGACGGCCTGGGAACGCGAGCACCTGCTGCTCAAGGCGTAGCCGAAAAGCGCGGCGGCCCGAGAGCCGTCAGCGATAACGGCGTCGCGCGCTGACGAGATTCCGCAAAGCATGCATTTTGTCGACAGATTGGCGCGTGTCGCCGTTCCGTCGCTTGACTTCTGTCGTTTACGCCAACTATTGTCGACAATATCGGCGCTAACCAGCGCTGCGCTCCTGATTAACCGCTTTGGGGAACATTAATGTCGACATTTGTAACCGGGAACCTTGCCTATCTGCGCCGGCCCTTCGAGCGGAACATCACGTCCGGTTCACGGGTGCTGATCCTGTCCGACACCGATCACGATCCGCGTGTCTGGCAGGTCATCATGAGCATGGTGTCGGAGTTGGGAGCGGAGCCGACAGTGGCGCTCTTCGAGCGCCGGCCGGCCGACTATTACGATCCGCCCGCCGCGGTCTGCGAGGCGATGCTGCGCTCCGATTTCAACGTCCTTCTGGCGTCGACCGGCATGCTTCACAGCCCGGCCAACTTCGCTGCTATGCAGGCCGGCATTCCCGCGATCTGCCTAGATGGTGGCATGACGCTGGAATATCTGCAGTCGGGCGCGATCACCGACGACATGGCCGAGATCGCCAAGCGCAAGCACTATGTCGCCAAGCGCATTTTTGGCGAAAACGCCAAAGAATGCCGCGTCACCTCGCGCTATGGCACCGACTTCACCTACAGCGTCGAGGACCGGATTTACGTGCCGCCGCTGCCGAAGCCGGATTTCGACGCCTACAAGATCATCAATTTTGACAAGGACGAAAACCGCAAGGGCGGCAATCTCCTTTACTACTTGTTCCCGACCGGCGAGTTCAACGTCGCGCCGGTCGAAGGCAGCGCCAACGGCAAGCTGGTCATCGAGCTGACCATGCATCATATCGGCAGGCTCCAGACGCCGATCGAGCTCACGGTCAAGGACGGGCGGGTAACCTCGATCGACGGCGGCGCGGATGCGCGCATCCTGCGCGACTACCTGACCGTGTATGGCGACGAGAACGCGTATATGTGTCCGGCGGAAGCCTCCGTCGGCGTCAACGCGAAGGCAGTGGTGCGCGGCATTCAGCGCGAGGATAAGAACATCTATGGATCGATGCATTTCGGCCTCGGCACCAACATCGATGTCGGCGGGTCGGTCAAATCCAAGATCCATATGGACGGCGTCATCCTCGAACCGACGCTTTATGTCGACGGCGAAAAGCGTATCGACAATGGCCGCTTCATGCATTCCATCGAGGGCTAGCGGGACCGGGCAGAACGCTGCGTCGAGACTGTCGGGATGCCTGGCATGATGCCTGGACTGAATGTGCTTCGGCAGGGACGCTCCGGCGCGCCCGCGCTGCTGCTCATCCATCCGCTCGGCGCCGACCGGCGCTTCTGGGAGCCCGTTGCGCAGCGTCTCGAAGGCGATGCCGACCTTGTCGGCTGCGATCTCCGCTCCGCCGGCCGGTCGGAGGTCGCCGGCCGGCCGCTGAGCGTGGCAGATCATGTGGCCGATCTTCAGGACCTCATCGAGGACCAGAAGCTCGACCGCTTCTGGATAGCGGGGTGCGCCGTCGGCGCGGTCATCGGCGCGGCGCTTGCCGCTTCGGTCGGAGACCGCCTCTGCGGCGCGGTGCTTTCGAACCCGACGGCGTCCTTCAGCAAGCCGGCTCAGGACGTGCTGGAGGAACGGTCGAGGATCATCCTCAAGCACGGCATGGCTGCGATAGCGGACCAGGTGATCGACCGCGCGTTCCATGGTCTGCCGCCGCAAGCCGGCCTCGCCTTTCGCGGCCAGTTCATGGAACAGTCGCCGCAGGGCTATGCCGATCTGGCGCGCGGCATCTGTACGGCCGACGTCACGGAGGACCTTCGCCGGATCGAGGCTCCCGTGCTCGTGCTGGCCAGCCCGAACGACCTTCTCCTGCCGCCGGAACGGGCGGAAGAGGTCGCGGCGCTGCTGCCCAACGCGACGTTGCGGCGCGTCGAAGCCGGGGCGCATTTCATTCCATACCAGGCGCCCGGGCCGTTCTCGGACCTGACGCGCGAATTCATGCAGCTCCATTCAGCGGGGCGTGGCTAGGCTGCCGACAGCGGTCGAAGGCCTGAACTGGAGATACAGGGAAGATGGTCAAGGGTTACGAGCTGTTCGGAAAGGCAGTCGCGCAAGAGGGAAGCGACGTCGGCTTCTTCATCATGGGAGGGCCGTCGAACGATGCCATCAAGGCGTGCATGTCTTCCGGCATCCGGATGATCGATGTGAGGCACGAGCAGGCGGCAGCCATGATGGCGAACGCCTATGCACGCGTCCGCGCCAAGCCGAGCTTCTGCATCACAGCATCGGGACCAGGCACGACGAACCTCACCACCGGCCTCGCCCATGCGCTGGTGGACTGCGCCCCGCTGGTGGCGTTCGGGGGCGCAAGCCCGGTTGGCCAATACCAGCGCGGCGCCTTCCAGGAAATCGACCAGGTGGCGATCATGAAGCCCGTCACCAAGCATGCCGAGCGGGTCTACGATCCTGCGCGCATACCGGAATATGTCGCCCGGGCCTTCCGCATCGCCTGCTCGGGAAAGCCCGGTCCCGTCTATCTCGACCTGCCCGGCGACGTGCTCTATGCGGAGGTCGACGAGGCGAGCGTGCGCTGGCCGGCGAAACGCGCCGACCCGCCGAAGCCCGCGGCGGACGAGGCGGCGATCTCGAAAGCCATCAGCATGCTGGGCGAGGCGGAGCGCCCGCTCATCCTGAGCGGCAGCGGCGTTCTGTGGTCACAGGCATCCGACGGGTTCCGCGCATTCGTCGACGCCACCGGCATCCCGTTCTACACGACGCCGCAGGGACGCGGCGTGATCCCTGAGGACCACGACCACTTCTTCGCGCTTTCACGTTCCGTGGCGTTTCGCGAAGCGGATCTGGTCATCGTGGTGGGCACCCGCCTGAACTATGTTTTCTCTTATGGCGAGCCGCCGCGTTTTTCCGACAAGGCGCGCTTTATCCGGATCGACATCGACCCGGCAGAAATCGACGCGAGCCTGGGCGTGGAGTTGGGCATCGTCGGCGATGTAGGCGTCGTGCTCGACCAGATACGCGCGAAGGCATCTCAAGCCCTTCCGCAGCGCTTCGCCGCCTGGCGCGACCGGCTCGCCGAGGAAGACCGGCGCAAGCTCCCGAAGCACGAGGAATCGCTGGCTAACGACCAGGTGCCTATCCACCCGCTGCGCCTGTGCAAGGAAGTCCGCGATTTCATCGACCGCGACACGATCCTGTGCGTCGACGGCCAGGAAATCCTGAATTACGGACGGCAGTCCATCCCGAGCTTCAAACCCGGCCACAGGCTGAACTCGGGACCGTTCGGGACGATGGGCGTCGGCCTGCCATTCGGCGTCGGCGCCAAGGCGGCAAAGCCCGACCACAAGGTGGTGGTGCTTCACGGCGACGGTTCGTTCGGCCTCAACGCCATGGAGATCGACACGGCGATGCGGCACGATCTTCCACTGCTGATCGTGATCAGCCTGAACGGCGGATGGACCGCCGATCCCGAGAAAAAGAACCCCGGCCGCGACCTCGGCTACACGCGGTTCGACAAGATGGCCGAGGCCTTCGGATGCCATGCGGAATATGTCGAGCAGCCGGATGATATCCGCCCTGCACTGGAGCGCGCCGCCGCCGCCGTTGCCGAGGGGCGTACGGCACTGGTCAATGTCGTGACAGACTGGAAGGCTAGGTCAGGCACGGCAAACTTCACCAACTACAGCACATGAC
>JAEYXI010000443.1 GCA_023428515.1 Pseudomonadota bacterium
TCGCCAGGGCGTCTCCATGTTCAGCACGACGGACCTCTGCACGGCTGCGGTGCCGATCGGGCTCTTCTTCGGACGGCTTGCGAACTTCATCAACGGCGAGTTGTTCGGGCGCATCTCGGACGTGCCCTGGGCCATGGTGTTTCCGCACGCCGCGGCGTTTCATCCGGCTCTAGAGCCTGCTACACGCCATCCGAGCCAGCTCTACGAAGCCGCGCTCGAAGGACTGGTGCTGTTTCTCGTGTTGAGGTTCCTCACCCACGGCCTGTTGAAGCTCAAGAACCCCGGCACTGTCTCGGGCGCCTTCCTCGCCGGCTACGGTCTCTCGCGCATCTTCGTGGAATTCTTCCGTGTACCGGACCAGCAACTCGGCTACCTCGCCGGCGGCTGGCTGACCATGGGTATGGTGCTCTCGACGCCGATGGTGCTTTTCGGTCTGTGGGCCATCTGGCGCGCTAGGTCGCAGGTGGCCCGATCCGCCGCGGCATGAATCGCCTCAGCGAGAAGATCGCAGCACTCATCGGCAATGCCGGCCCTATCTCTGTCGCCGACTACATGGCGATCTGCCTGTTCGATCCGGAAGACGGCTACTACACCACGCGCGAGCCCTTTGGCGCGGAGGGCGACTTCGTTACCGCCCCGGAAGTTAGCCAGATGTTCGGCGAACTGGTTGCCGTCTGGCTTGTTCAGGCCTGGCGCGCGGTCGGCGCGCCCACCGCGCCGGCAATCGCCGAGATCGGTCCCGGACGCGGCACGCTGATGAAGGACATCATCCGCACAATCAGCCGCATCGCGCCGGATCTCGCCACCGGGGCGGATTTCGCACTCGTCGAGGCGAGCCCCCGGCTGGCGACGATCCAGCAGGAGACGCTGCGCGACAGCGGGCCGGCCTTCACATGGCACGCCACGCTCGACACGCTGCCCGACCGGCCATTGCTTATCGTCGGAAACGAAATCTTCGACGCGCTGCCCTTTCGTCAATTTGTCCGCCACGATGGCCAATGGCTTGAGCGCGCCATCGGCCTCGATGCCGACGGCGCCTTCTGCTTCGGCATCGGAACCGCCTCGCTTGCAATGGATGCGCTGCCTGCCGAAGAGAGAAACGCGACTGACGGCAGCATCTTCGAGATCGCGCCGGCGCGGGAAGCTCTGATGTCGGCCATCGCCCAGCGCGTCGCGGCGCACGGCGGCGCGGGTATTTTCTTCGACTACGGCCATCTGGTGCCGGGGCTCGGCGACACGTTCCAGGCAGTTCGGAAACATCGTAGCGAGGGCGTGTTCGACAATCCTGGAGAGGCCGACCTGACCTCGCATGTCGATTTTTCGGCGCTTGCAGCCGTCGCGCGTTCGCATGGCCTCGAAGCCCACACGGCGACGCAGGCCGAATTCCTGCTTGGCATGGGCCTTCTGGAGCGTGCTGGCCGACTGGGGCAGGCAGCGGATGAGGCAGCACGCGCAAAGATAACGGCCGATGTCGAACGCCTTGCCGGACCCGACCAGATGGGCAAGTTGTTCAAGGTGCTGGCGATTCTGCCGCCGGGCGCCTCCGTTCTGCCCTTCCGCAGCGCGAGTTGACTTGACCGACTCCCTGCCCCACTCTCCGGCGCTCGCGCGGGTCCACTTCCCGCATTGACGAAATCGGTTTCCGAACACAAAAGGCGGCTATGCTGACCCAGACCAGACCGGAGCCGCTCCGTTCGCCCCTGCTCGACAGGCTCGCAGACATCAGGCACGGCTACTTCACCCGCGCAGGCGGCGTGTCGGACGGCATATACGGCAGCCTGAACATCGGTACGGGCTCTGCCGACGACCAGACGCTGGTGCGCGAGAATCGCCGCCGCGTCGCCGAATGGATGAACGTTCCGGCCGACCATCTCCTCACCGCCCACCAGATCCATTCGCCCGACGTGATCGTGGCGCGCGAGCCCTTTTCGGGCGAGCGCCCCAAGGTCGACGCCATCGTCACCGACCGTCCCGGCATTGCCGTCGGCGCATCCTCCGCCGATTGCGGCCCGGTGCTGTTCGCCGATCCGCAGGCGCGCGTCGTAGGAGCCGCTCATGCCGGCTGGAAAGGCGCTTTCACCGGCGTGCTGGAAAACACCATCGCCGCCATGGAAAGCCTCGGCGCCCGCCGTGAAAACATCGTCGCGGTGCTCGGCCCGTCGATCAGCGCCCGGAACTACGAGGTCGGCCCGGAATTCGTCGAGCGTTTCATCGCCGCCGATCCGGCCAACGACCGCTATTTCGAGCCTTCGGCTAAACCCGGCCACGCCATGTTCGACCTCAACCGCTATACGGTCGCCAGACTGACCGCCGCGGGCGTGACCGCTGATGCGCTTTACCGCTGCACCTATGGCGAAGAAGACCTGTTTTATTCCTACCGCCGCGCCACGCACCGCTCCGAAGCGGATTACGGGCGCCATGTTTCAGCGATTGTCCTGGAGCGGATTTGATGGCTCTGCATTTTGAACGTTCCGAATTCGACGCGCGTCGCGACCGGCTGCTCGTCGAGATGACCGAGAAGAAGCTCGATGCCGTGCTGCTCTTCGCACAAGAGAGCATGTACTGGCTGACCGGCTACGACACGTTCGGCTTCTGCTTCTTCCAGTCGCTGGTGGTGAAGTCGGACGGTTCGATGGTGCTGCTCACCCGTTCGGCCGACCTGCGTCAGGCGCGCCATACCTCGATCATCGAGAACATCGTGCTGTGGACGGACCGCGAAGGGGCCAACCCCGCTGTCGACCTGCGCAACCTGCTGAACGACCTCGATCTGCTCGGAAAGCGCATCGGCGTCGAATACGACACGCACGGGCTCACCGCTTTCAACGGCCGCCGGCTCGACGAGCAGCTGCAGACCTTCGGCCAGATCGCCGACGCCTCGGGCATCGTCAGTCGCCTCAGGCTCTTCAAGAGCCCGGCCGAGGTCGCCAAGGCGGAAAAAGCCGCCGCACTCGCCGACGATGCGCTGGATGCCGCTCTCCCGCTCATCAAGCAGGGCGGCGACGAGGCCGCAATCCTGGCGGCCATGCAGGGCGCGGTCTTCGCCGGCGGCGGCGACTATCCGGCCAACGAATTCGTCATCGGCTCCGGCCCCGACGCACTGCTCTGCCGCTATAAGGCCGGCCGCCGAAAACTCACCAAGAACGACCAGCTCACCCTCGAATGGGCCGGCGTCTTCCACCACTACCATGCCGCCATGATGCGCACGGTGCTCACCGGCAAGCCCACCAAGCGCCATATCGAGCTCTTCGAGGCGGCTCGTGACGCGCTCCTGGCTGTCGAAAAAGTGATGACCCCCGGCAGCATCTTCGGCGACGTGTTCGACGCGCATGCGCGCACCATGGAGGCGCACGGCCTGACCAAGCACCGGCTCAACGCCTGCGGCTATTCGCTCGGCGCCCGCTTCACGCCGTCCTGGATGGACATGCCCATGTTCTATCAGGGAAACCCGGAGCCGATCGCGCCGAACATGACGCTTTTCGCCCATATGATCATCATGGATTCGGAGACCGAAACCGCGATGACGCTCGGCCGCACCTATCTGACCACGGAATCACAGCCCAAGCCGCTTTCCCGCCATGATCTCGACTTGATCGTGCAGTGACGATAGGAGGATATGCCAGCTAAGCATCGGCCCGAAGGGGACGGAGGGGTTTCGGATGGAACCGATGCTGCGGCCTGGCTCAAGTATTGCGTAACACGGAGACCGAGAGCATGAAACGACTGCCGTTCCTGGCCGGATCGTTGCTTGCTGCGCTTGCCGTCTCCGCCTGCAACAGCACCCAGGATGTGCTCGAACCGTCCGCGATCGCCGCGTCGCCCCCCGCACCGGGCGCCCTTCAATCGGAGAATTCGGCCGGCACCCTCAGCATGCAACCCGCCTCGACCAGTACGTCGGCGGCGCTCAACCCGGGCATCGCGGCGCGGACCCGCTTGCGTTTCGACCCGATCGTCGGCGCCACCGTCGACGTGGCGACCCCCCTGACCGAACGGCTTGCCCAGCGGGCGCGGGCGCGCGGCATCACGCTCGCCGGCAACGCCGACACGTCGACCACCCACATCCTCAAGGGCTATTTTTCCACGATGACGGAAGGCGGGCAGACCACCGTCATCTATGTCTGGGACGTCTACGATCCCTCGGGCAACCGCCTTCATCGCATAAATGGCCAGCAGAAGGCCGCGGGAAAAGGCGAAGGCTGGGCCGCGGTTCCGCCTGCAACCATGCAGGCAATCGCCGATTCGACCGTCGACCAGCTCGCATCCTGGCTTGCAAGCAGCACGGGATGATGCCGCGAACACCAATTCTTTGGAATAATTCAGGCCAGCGCTTGCAATGACGGCGCTTGACGCTAAAAGCCCGGTCATATCCAGGCAACACTGCCGAGACGCTGAATGAAACTTTTTGCGGGCAATTCCAACCGGGTGCTGGCCGAAGGCGTCGCGCGCTATCTCAATATTCCGATCGGAAAGGCAAGCGTCAGGCGCTTTGCCGATCAGGAGATATTCGTCGAGGTCCAGGAAAACGTGCGTGGCGAGGACGTCTTCGTCCTCCAGTCGACGTCGTTCCCGACGAATGACCACCTGATGGAACTCCTGATCATGATCGATGCGTTCATGCGCTCCTCGGCGCGGCGCATCACGGCGGTGATTCCCTATTTCGGCTATGCGCGCCAGGATCGCCGCGCTTCCGGCCGTACGCCCATCTCGGCCAAGCTGGTCGCCAACCTGATCACCCATGCCGGCGCCCATCGCGTGCTCACGCTCGACCTGCATGCCGGCCAGATCCAGGGCTTCTTCGACATCCCGCTCGACAATCTCTATGCCGGCCCGGTCTTCTCCAAGGACATCAAGGAGACGCTGAGCAACCG
>JAEYXI010000558.1 GCA_023428515.1 Pseudomonadota bacterium
AATCCCGAATGTTCGGCCGGAGGTTCCCGGGCATGTCATGGCGCCGCTCGTCGCCGAACGGATGGGGCTAATGACGATCGGGACGTTCCATCAACGGCGTGGCGACCAATCGCTGCTCACCGGAGACGGTGCCTTGATCTACCGCGTTCCGGAACCGCAAGGCGCCGATGTCCCGTCGGACGAGCCTCTGCCATCGCCTGCTGCCTGGATGCGCGTGTTCGGCGCGGAAAGCGACTTGAGTTCGGGCGCGAAGGTGACCGTCGCGGGCTTCGATATCGCGCCCGCTTTCGATGGCACCTATTGGGGATTGCAGATCGGCAGTGACGTGGTGGGCATCGAGCACGGCAACGGCCACGTCGACCGCTTCGGCCTGTTCTACACGCATGCCGAAGCATCCGGCGATGTGGGCGGCAATGTGCTGGGCCGCCGGATATTGGACGCCAGCAATCTCGACTTGTCCGAAGACAGCATAGCCGGTTACTGGACGCATCTGTCGCCTGACGGCTGGTATGTGGACGCCATCGCCAAATACGCCTGGCTCAACGGTTCCACCGAATCCAACCGCGGCGTCGGCGCCGATATCGATGGCCACAGCTTCGCAGCGTCGATCGAGACAGGTCTGCCCTTCGTCGTTGCAGACGGCTGGACGATCGAACCGCAGGCGCAGATGATCTGGCAGCGCATCGATTTCGACGACGGCGGAGACCGATTTGCGCAGATCGGCTACGAGTCGTTCGACTCGCTGACAGGGCGGGTGGGCGCGCGCCTCGAACGCAACACCGGGGCGCTTCTTGCCCACCTCGGAGTCAATCTATGGCACGGTTTCTCACAGGATCCCTCCGCCGTCACATTCGACTCCTTCCCGATATTTGTCGAAAGTGAAGGGACATTGCTGGAGTTCAATGGGGGCGCGGCATACTCGTTCAATGAGCATGTCGCTGCGTTCGGTGATGTGAGCTACTCGTTCGATGTCGAAGACAGCGATCGCGACATGTACGGCGGTCAGATCGGGCTCAAGATTCGGTGGTAGGTCCAAAGCCAAAAGGCGATATCGGCACGCGCGTGACATGATAGGCTCCTTCGCATGAAGGAACTCACTGCTTATGTCATCGACGGACACGAACTGCTGATCCGGCCCGCGCCGCTTGAACGCGACTGGATGGATGCGAGCGACCAGCGCTTCGCCTATCGGTGCCTGCCGCTCAACATCGCCAACGCGCATGGCTGGGAGATTCTCTGCCCGACAGGCTTTTCGGCACTGTGGGACGGCCGCAAGTCTCGAGATGCGATCCGGATCAAATGCAAGACCGGCGATGCGCCCGCGATCAGCCATTTCGGCGAGGGCATCCTGACCTTCCATGTGCCTTGCGTGTTCAGGACCGATCCGGGCGTCGACATGTTCGCGACAGGTCCGATCAACCGGCCGAAGGATGCCATTGCGCCGCTGACGGGCATCGTCGAAACGGACTGGTCGCCCTATACCTTCACGATGAACTGGCAGTTCACCCGCGCGGCGCAGCGCGTCCATTTCGAGGAAGGCGAACCGTTCTGCCACGTCTTTCCAGTGGCGCGACGGGAACTTGAAACGCTTGATCCGCGGATGGCCAGGCTCTCGGAGAACCCTGAACTCGAGGCGGAGCATAAGGCATGGTCGGCCAGCCGCTTCCAGTTCAATGCCGCGCTGTCCACTCCAGAGTCCGAGGCGGCGAGGAAGAAGTGGCAGAAGACCTATTTTCGGGGGAAGTATCCGTCCGGCGACGATGCGCCCGACGACCATCGAAGCAAGCTCAGGATGGCGCCTTTCAAGAAGTAGTCCTGGCATTGTGCGTCAGGACGGACGGCATTAACGTCAAATCATGAACGCAAAGCAGACTGGCGCGCCGATCTGGCTCAAGGCATTCGCGATTTTCGCGTGGGGGTGCGCGCCCGCCCTCGCGATCGCCAACCCCGCGTCGGAGTTCTGCGTGAAGATGGAAGGGCGGTTGGAGATCGTGAAGGACGCATCCGGCGGAGAGATAGGCCTCTGCTATCTGCCGGACGGACGCATCATCGAAGAGTGGACGCTCTTCAGGATGTATGACGGCAAGGTGCCGTAGGCGCTAGAGCGGGATGATTTCTCTTCGAGACGTCATCCCGCTCTATCTATTTGTTTCAGCATGACCTTTTCCGAAAACCGCTTCGCACTTTTCGGGATCATGCTTTAGATATCCAGCACCTCGGCGTCGGCGAATTCGGCACGTTCCTGGATGAAGCGGAAGCGCAGTTCGGGCTTGGTGCCCATCAGCGCGTCGACCGAGGCCTTGGTGCCGTCTGGATCTGTCTCGTCCACCTCGACGCGAAGCAGCGTGCGCTTCTTCGGATCCATGGTGGTTTCCTTGAGCTGCGCGGCCATCATCTCGCCCAAGCCCTTGAAGCGGCCGAGCTCGACCTTTCCGCGGCCGGTGAACTCGGTCTTCAGGAGTTCGTCCTTGTGGGCGTCGTCGCGGGCATAGAGCACCTTGCCGCCCTGGCTGATGCGATAGAGCGGCGGCACCGCCATGTAGAGATGGCCACCGCGGATGAGGTTCGGCATCTCCTGGTAGAAGAAGGTGATGAGCAGCGAGGCGATGTGCGCGCCGTCGACGTCGGCGTCGGTCATGACGATCACGCGGTCGTAGCGCAAATCCTCGTCGCGGTACTTGGTGCGCGTGCCGCAGCCGAGCGCCTGGATGAGGTCTGATATCTGCTGGTTCGAGGCCAGCTTGTCGTTGCCGGCACTGGCGACGTTGAGGATTTTTCCCCGCAGCGGCAGGATCGCCTGCATGGCGCGGTCGCGCGCCTGCTTGGCCGAGCC
>JAEYXI010000579.1 GCA_023428515.1 Pseudomonadota bacterium
CTCCGGCGCCTTGGTGACGTTGCAGGCCGTGAAGAGCGCCAGCCGCCTCTCGGCATGCATGGACAGCGAAAAGTTCTGGTAATGCAACACTGTCTCGCCGTCTCGGGTCTTCGCCAGCATTTTCGAGCTGGCAGCCTTCGGCATCGGAACGCCGATCTTCGGCAGTTTCTGCGAGGGATCGTTGAGGAAGTCCGGATCGTATCCCTTCCTGGTCGAGTAATCGGTGTCGTGATCCGGCTCGCGCATCGCTTCGGTGATGGACTCGCCGGCCGCCAGTTGCGCGACCTGCGTCGCCGAACCCAGCGAAAGGGTTATGCGCAAGGGCACGTCGATGGTCACGGCGCCGGCCTGGATCGAGAGCGTTGCAGTTGAAGCCGCAGCCGACGCCGGACCGGCCGCGCCGGCCCCGGCTGTGGCCGCGCCACCGTCCGCAGCTTCGACGGCGTCGGCGCGGAGCCACCAGCCCGACCCTTCGGTCTGGCCGCCAGGCGGCTTGCCGGCGAAGGCGACGCCGGCTGCGATGACGCGATCGTCGCGCGAAAGTGCCGCGGCAGGCACCGCATAGTTGCGCTCATGGAAGCGGCCGCCGAAATGCAGGCCGAGCACCTCGCCCGTCGCCAGGTCGAACATGGCCGAGCCTGAATTGCCGCCGAGCGTCGACACGTCGTGGCTCGCGGCCGGCACCATCTTGCCGAAGCTCGACGTGTCGAACCCGCCCTGCAACTGGCCCGGCTGCAGCTTCTTGACGCCGTAGCGCCCCTCGAAGACGTCGTTCTGGACTGAAGCCGGATTGCGCGGGTCGAAGGCCGGATAGCCGATGATGAAGATATCCCTGCCGGCCAGGTCGCGGGCGTCGGCGAGACCGAGCGTCAGCGGTTTGCCCGGGGGCAGCCCGTCGACGGCGAGCAGCGCCATGTCCCAATAGGGATGGATCATCACTACCTTGCGAACCGCAAGCACGGTGCTCGCAGGCCGGCCGTGCTCGCGCTTGAGGTCGATGCCAGCCGCCGCGCCGTTGCGGAACGACAGGCGCCTGTCGCCCAGCCCTTCGGCGAAGAGCTCGGCGACGTGGCGATTGGTCATCACGAGGCCATCGCCCACCACGAAGCCGGTGCCGCCATAGGGAATGCGCGCATTGCCAGGCAGCTCGATGCGGCCGACCGACGGGATGGCCGTCTCGATGCGCTTCCTTGTCTTCGCATCCGTGGAAAGCTGCGTCCACAGCGGATGGCTGACCGTGAAGGCGCCGTCGACAATGTCGATCGCCGGCCGGATCTCCTCGAAGATTATCGCCTCGAGCAGCTCGTGGTCCTGCGGCGCGATGCGTTTGCGGCGGGCGGCGGATTCGAGCACCACCGTGGCCGGCTTCCCGCCCGCTTTCGGCCGGGCAGACCCTGTGCGCTCAACGCCCTCCTCGCGCGGCAAGCGCCGCGCCGCGAGCTTGTCCATCACCCCCTCGATGCCGCCTTCGCGGCGGGAGATCATGTCGAGGTATTTTTTCAGACGTTCGGAGTTTTCCTGCACCACTGCCGCCTCCTCGCGGAATGCCGCTTACGGTTCCACCGGGCGCTCTCCGCCTCCGGCCAAGAACCGTCATCCAACCAGTCAAAGAAATCATTAAGTATTTCAGCTTCCGGCCACCGCCCGCAGGATAATATCTCCGCGTTGCATTTTTTTGAAGCCGCGACATCGGACGGATTCAATCGATATGTTCATGTCGTGGTGCCCATTCCCGAATATTGAGGAGTCGAGACCTTGTCTTCTTCCGTTCCAATATTGCAGGCGCACCGGACTGTCGCCATAATGCTTTCCGGTTGAACTGCGCTCGGTGCATGCCATGGCTCTTGAAGGCGCCGTCGATCCCAGATCCCTGATCAAGGATGCCGACGAACCGCTGATACAGCAGACGGATCGCAACAATTGGGTCTGCGCCATCGAGGACGGCTGCGGCAAGTTCGGCACCGGGATACTCGTCGGCGCCGACCTCGTGCTGACCAACTATCACGTGCTGGAACAGCTCTACGCCAAGCCAGAGAATTACGGGCTCGCGCGCTGCCGGTTCAACTACAGGCAGAACCTTCTGTTCGGCGAACTCTCGGAGGGACGCTCGGTCGGGCTCGCGGCGAACTGGAGCGAGAACCTGCCAAAGAGCCGCTACAGCGACAAGGACACAAGCGGCGAGGAGACCGGTTTCGAGGCGGATTTCCTCGACTATGCGATTGTCCGCCTGGCCGAGCCCGTCGGCGACCAGTGCGTGGAAGATCCGACGGATGCCGAGGCGCCGCAGCGCAGCTGGCTGACCATCCCCGACGCGCTCGGCCTGCCGGCGCCGAATTCGCAGATATGGATCTGGCAGCACCCTGCCGGCCCCGACAACAAGACCGCGCAGCCGCTGAAGCGCAGCCTCGGCAAGGTGCTGAAGCTGCTCGACACGGATTTGCGCCTGCGCCACGACGCGACGACCTTCGGCGGCTCGTCGGGCGGCGCCTGCTTCGACCTCGAATACAATTTCATCGCGCTCCACCAGTCGGGACAGAAGGCGGAGCCCGGCAAGCCCGCGGCGTGGAACCAGGCGATACCGGTCGTCGCGATCGCGCGGCACATGCGGCTCAACAATTTCGGCCATCTTGTCGGCAAGGCGCCGCCGCCCCGCCGCAAGGCGGTGCGCAAGCCGACCGTCGAGGCGCGCGGGATCACCGTCGCGGAAGCCGAGGTCCAGCGCAGGCTGCGGGCGGCAAGGATGCTGATGG
>JAEYXI010000602.1 GCA_023428515.1 Pseudomonadota bacterium
GCGCCAGACCGAACAGCACCGCCATGAGGACGCGGAGGAAGAGGGCGCCGAGCGCGGCACCCGTGACGCCCAGCGCCGGCACCGGGCCGGCGCCGAGCACCAGCACGTACAGGGTAGCCACATAGAGAACCGACAAGGCGAGGCCGACACGCAGGATAATCCGGCTCTTGCCGAAGGCCCGCAGGCAGGACAGCGCAGCGGCAGCGATGCCGTTGAAGAACATCGATCCGGCGACAATCGCCAGATACTGGCTGGCATCGTTGGCGAGCGCCTCCGGAACGTCGATGAGCCACAGCACCACGGGCCTCAGCAGCAGCAGCAGCACGCCGATGGCAAGGCCCAGCAGGGCGTTGGCCCTGAGCGCCACGGCCGCCACCGTCCGCGCGTGCTCCCGCTCTCCACGGCCCAGGCTGTGCGAAATGAGGATCACGGCGCCAATGCCCACCATGCCCGACATCTCGAACGCGATCTGCAGGACCTGTTTGGCTACCGCGACCGCGGCCATGGTGTCAGCGGAGTGCGCGCTGATGATGATGCCCTCCAGCAGCATCACGGCGCACGTCAGCACCGAATGCAGGAACATTGGAAAGCTCAGCTGGAACAACGATGCCTGTGCCGCGCGAACCGGGGTGCCATCGGGCGTGTGGCCGACCTCGCCGGGCATGCGTTTTGCCTCCATCCCCTCCCGCTCCCTTGGCCCGCGGCAACCGCCGGGTTCATTGTTTCCCTGCAGCATTTCCGGGAAATGCTCCACGTCCTTGCATGCACGCAACGCCAGGCGCGAGGCCGCCGCCCGCTTTCACTGGAACTGCTCTGGAGCATCTTCCGCTCGCCTTGGCTCACGGCGAAGAAGCTTGTTTGCTGATTTATGGCCTGTTCTTCACACGAACCGGCATCCCCTTCGACCGAAAACGCGCCAAGGGGGCTTTCCAGGAAACGGAACGGCCTATGGTGAACGCGCCAGCGGCCCGTCCAGAGCGCCGGCGCGGCGCAACTCGTCCCGCTTCAGGTCCCGGCGCTGGGCAAGCCGGGCGCGGCCCGCGCGTTGCGACCCGGCTCGATCCTGCCATTCATTTCCTTTGTCCGCGACCATCCCGGTGAGCCCGGCGATGCGGGTCGCCATGGTCTGCAAGGTGGGAAAGCGGAAGAAATCGGTGATGTCCACCGTGATCCCGAAATGCTGGCGCACAGCGTTCTGAAGGCCGATCACCAGCAGCGAATGGCCGCCGAGGGCGAAGAAATTGTCCTGCGGCGCGGTTGGCTCCACCTTCAGGATCTTGCACCAGAGCATCGCCAGGGTTGCGGCCGGCTCGCCCAGGGCGGAGACCTGGTCGGCGCCACGCGCTGGCAGGCTCGGGCGCAGCGATGGCAACGCCTTGCGATCGACCTTGCCATTGGGCGTCAGCGGAAATCGGTCCACCGCCACATAGGCGGTGGGCAGCATATAAGCGGGCAGCGCCTGCGCCAGGTGGTCCCGCAGGCTTGCCGCCGGATCGGCGTGCGGTGGGCCGCCCCAGCGCAGATAAGCGACGAGCTGCCGGCCGGCGTGCCCCTCCTCAGCCAGGACCGCCGCCTCCGCAACCAGGGGATGGGCGGACAGCCGCGCCTCGATCTCGCCGAGCTCGATGCGATAGCCGCGCAGCTTGATCTGACTGTCGATGCGGCCAAGGAAATCCAGCGCCCCATCCGCGCGCCAGCGCACGAGGTCGCCGGTGCGGTAGAGGTGCAGTCCGTCCTGTGCTCGGGAACGAAACGGATTGGGCACAAAGCGCTCGGCGGTCAGGCCGGGCTTGCCCCAGTATCCAGGGCTCAGCCCCGCCCCTGCGATATGAAGTTCGCCGGCGATGCCGACGGGAACCGGCAGCCCCTGCGGGTCGAGCACATAAAGCGTGGTGGCGTCGATGGGGCCCGCGACCGGCACCCCGCGCCCCTGAAGGGTCTCGGCGCGCACCTCGCCCGCCGCCGACCAGATGGAGGTCTCCGTCGGCCCGTAAAGGTTCCACAGCGCGCCGCCGCGCGCCAGCAGTTGGGCCGCCAGCGGCCCGTCGAGGGCCTCGCCCCCGCACAGCATCTTTAGGCCGCGATCTCCGCTCCAGCCGGCTTCCACCAGCATGCGCCAGCCCGCCGGGGTCGCCTGCATGAGCGAGGGGCCCAGCCGTCGCAGCAGCGCCATGAGGCGGGTGCCGTCGCGGGCGGCCTCGGTGTCCGCCAGCAGCACGGTTGCGCCGCGCGCCAGGGGCCCGAACAATTCGAGGCCGGCGATGTCGAAGCCGATGGTGGTGAGGGCGAGCAGGCGGTCGGCCGCATCGATGCCCGGGCGCACCGCCATCGCGGCGATGAAATTGCTCAGCGCGCGGTGCTGAATGGCCACCCCCTTCGGCTGGCCGGTGCTGCCGCTGGTATAAAGAATATAGGCCAGGTCTTCAGGATGGGGCGAAGGACGTGCACAAGCATCGACGGACGCCGCGCCGCTGGGGTCGTCGATGCCGATCACCGGCACCCCAGCGGGCAGCGCCGGTCGCTCCGGCGGCGCGAGGTCGGTGAGCACCAGCGCCGCCGCCGAATCCGCGAGCATGTAGCCGATGCGATCCGCCGGATAATCCGGGTCGATCGGCAGATAGGCGGCCCCCGATTTCATGACGGCGAGCAAGGTGACGAGCAGATCGACTCCACGACGCTGGCAGACGGCGACGACCGCGCCGTGACCGATGCCCCGTGCCCGCAGCCGCGCCGCCCATTCATCGCTGCGCGCCTCCAGCTGGCGATAGCTCAGCACCACGTCGCCGGAAGGCGCGGCGTGTAGAACCGCGGTCTTGTCCGGTGTCTGCGCCGCGCGGAAGGAGACCTGCACCGGGATCGGTTCGGCCAGCGTGCCCGCCGGCCCACGGCCCATCTCCATCAGCCGGCGGCGCTCCTCGCCCGACAACATCTCGATTTCGCCGAGATGAGCCTCGGGGGCATCGGCAAGGCGGGACAGGATGCCCTGATAGTGCCGCAGCATCTGCCGGGCCTGCGCCGGTGCCACCCGGGCCGTGTCGATGCCCAGGGCCAAGATGGTCCGCGCACCGGGAAACACCCGCAGGGCCAGCGGATAGTGGGTGCGCTCGAAACTCCCCGGCTCCAGCAAGGACAATTCGCCAGCCTCCCGGGCGAAGGCATCCTGCATGGAGAGCGGCAGGTTCTCGACGATCAGCAGGGTCTCGAACAGTGGTCGGCCCGCCTCCGCGCCGCTCCAGCGCTGCATGTCGGCCAATGCGGCGTGGCCGTGCCGCTCGCGGTGGCGGTTCTCGACCTGCAGATCGCGCAGCCAGTCGGCGACCCGCCGCGCCGGGTCGGTGGCGACCCGCAGCGGCACCGTGTTCAGGAACAGGCCGATCATGGCATCGGCCCCCGGCAGGTCCGCCGGGCGGCCTGACAGCACGGTTCCGAAGACGACGTCATCCTTGCCGCTGTAGCGGGACAAGAGCAGCGCCCACGCCCCCTGCAGAACGGTGGCGAGGGTCACGCGCTGCCGCCGTGCCATCGCCGCGAGCCGCGGGGCCAGGTCCGGATCGAGGACCTCCCGGATTTCGACGGTGCCGGCTGCGCCGGCCTCATCCCCGTGGGCCACCACCCCGCGGCTAAACGGGTCCTCGTCCGCGAGAGCCATGGCTGGGAGCGTCATGTCGGGGAGCGCCATCAGAGTGCGGCTCCAATAGGCGCGCGCCGCCGCTCCATCCTGTGCGGCGAGCCATTCCACATAGCGGCGATAGGGCGCTGGCGGCTGAGGCAGATCGAGGCCCGCATAAGCGCGCAGCATCTCGCCCACCAGCAGCGACCCGCACCAGCCGTCCATCAGCAGGTGATGAAAGCTCCAGACGAAGC
>JAEYXI010000652.1 GCA_023428515.1 Pseudomonadota bacterium
AACCGCAACGGGTCCATGAGGGCGATGGGGCGGGCACCCATGGTGAAGATGTCTCGGAGGATGCCGCCCGCGCCGGTGGCAGCGCCCTGGTAGGGCTCGATGTAGGAGGGGTGGTTGTGGCTCTCCATCTTGAAGACCACGCAGTCGCCGTCGCCGATATCGACCACGCCGGCGTTCTCACCTGGGCCCTGGATCACCTGGGGACCACTGGTCGGCAGCGTGCGCAGCCACTTCTTGGACGATTTATACGAGCAGTGCTCGTTCCACATGGCCGAGAAGATGCCGAGCTCGGTGAAGCTGGGCTCCCGGCCGATCAGGTCGAGTATGCGCTGGTATTCGTCCGGCTTCAGCCCGTGCGCCTTTATGAGCTCGGGCGTGATGGCGATAGTAGTCTGGGCGGTCATGGGCTGCAGTCGGCTCCGGATGACGGGAAGGCGCGCCTTGCAGCCATAGCGCAGGCGCGGGCCGGGTCATACCGCACTGCGAAGAAAAATGCAGCCTCTCCGAAGGTAATCTACAGCCTGGAGCATCGGACCGAAAAGTGGATTCCGGTTTTCGGATTGTTCCGATGCTCGATCAAAGTGCTGGATCGTCGCGTCCGAATGGACGCATGGCGATCTAGCCGTAGCTGTCGTAGCCGGCATTGGGATTGTCGATCAGCCGCCGGATGATGGTAAGGCCCGTGCGGATGTCCTCGCGACGCCTCGGCGTCGAGAACCCGACGCGGATGCGATGGTAGAAATGCTCGGTCCGCCCGGGTTTGTACTCGTCCTCGTCGTCGACCAAGACCCCTTCGCTCGCCGCTGCCTGCTTGAAGGTGCCCGAGAGCCAAGGGTCGGGCAGCTTCATCCAGAGGAACGGCGCGCGCTTGTGCGACACGAAATCCAGGCCGGTGAAGGCCTGCCGCACCATCGCCTCGCGCGCCTCGATCTCCGCCCGTGCAGCCTGGCGGATCGTGTCGGCCGCGCCGGAAAGCACCATCCGCGAGGACAGTTCCGCCAGCATGAAGGGCAGGCCGCCCGTGATCATCTTGTGCGAAACCTGGACGCGCGGCGCGAGATTGGCGGGGCAGGAGACCCATCCGCCGCGCACGCCGGCCGAAACCGTCTTCGACAAGCCGCCTATGTGGAAAGTGCGCTCCGGCAGGAAAGCCGAGATGGGCGTCGGCGGCTGGTCGAGCAGTGCGCCGTAGATCGAATCCTCGATCAGCCAGACATTGTGCTTGCGCGCGATCTCGGCGATCTCGCGTCGCCGGTTGACGGGCGTGATGGTCAACGTCGGGTTGTGCAGCGAGGGAATGAGGAAGGCGAGCTTCGGGTGCTGCTGTGCGCAGAGCCGGTCGAAATCCTCGGGCACTGGGCCATGCTCGTCGATGTTTATCACGACGCTGCGGCGGCCGATCAGATTGGCGCTGCGCGAGATCGACGAATAGGTGAGTTGCTCGAAGGCTATCTTGTCGCCGGGCGCCGTCATCGCGGCAATGACAGCCATTGCCGATGCATGAACGCCGACCGTCGGCACGACGGTATGCGGATCCGGCTTCCAGCCGTCCGCGGCAAGCCAGCGCGCACCGGCCTCGCGCCACTCCAAGGGCCATGAGCGCGTATAGTCGATGATCTTGTCGGGATGCTCCCTGACGATGTCGTTCGTCATCCGGCCAATGATCTCGGCCTGCCCGACGTCCGGCGCCGAGGTGCTGTCCATGACCAGTTTGCTTGGTGTGCTCGGAGTCTCCCGCGTGCCGTCGATCCGCCGCGATACCTCAGCCACCGGCGAATTGTCCTGCTCGGCGTCGCGCCCGAGCACGAATGTACCCCTGCCGACCTCACCGCTGACCAGCCCGCGCTCGCGAACCAGCGCATACGCCCGGCCGATCGTACCGATTGTCACCCCGATGTCATAAGCAAGATCCCGTTGCGGCGGCAGCTTCACGCCGGCAGGCAGAATCCCTTCCGTTATATCGGTTTCGATGCGATCCGCGAGCCGCATGTAAAGCGGTCCGGAACCGGTGGACAGGTCGGGAAGCCAATTTGTCATCGTGACAATTTCATATATTGCCTTCACGAAAGAGTCAATTCATTGAGGCATAGCGATACAATTTGATCGCGAACACTAAAGGAGAGGACAATGAGTACATTTGTTACGTCGCGCAGCGACATCTCGATGCGCTCGTCGCGCGGTTCGCCGCTGATGCGTGTTATCTCGATGATTGAGATGGTGGTCGAGCGTCGCCGCAGCCGTCTTGCCCTGATGGAACTCAGCGACGCGCAGCTGAAGGACATCGGCATTTCCCGCTCGGAAGCCTTCCGGGAAGCCAACCGTCCGTTCTGGGGTTGAGCTTCACGCGAATGACCGGGGGAAAACGACGACAAACGCTTCGGGAAAAACCCGCACGATGCTGATGGCCGCCTCGAAAGGGCGGCCATCGTGTTTTTGGCGTCAGGCCCCCTGGTTCGATCGGACTCGGCGACCGGCCACGTGATCAGCCACAATGATGATCGCCGACACCAGCAGGAACAATCCAAGCATCGACAGCGACGACACCGCGACACGCCCCAGGCCATTGGCTGCGATGTTGAGGAACGGGTACGGCACCTCGCCCGCGAACGGCGCACGGAGCATGATCCAGGCCAGATACAGAAGCGGATAGGCAAGCCACCCGAGCAGGTCCCGCCAGCGCGTCGAACCGTCCGCGCCGGCCCGCAGCCACCAGGCCAGGTACAGAACCGGCGCGACGTAGTGCAGCAGCACGTCGCAGAGCAGAAACAGCCCGGACGGCTGCCAGAGCCTCGCAAGCACGGCGGCATAGACGATCATCACCACTGCGATTGCCACTGCGACACCCGCTCGGACACGCGACGACCCGAACCAGTCCGGCGTGCCGGTCAGCGTCGCCGAATGGACCAGCACCGCGCCGATGTTGGTCAGGATGGTGAAGAAGCTGAAGTAGAAGACGATCGAGCCGATGAAACTGCGGCCCGCGAGCATCGACGCCTGCATCGTGATGGCGAACTGGAGGACGAGCGCGGCGATCCCTATGCAAAGCCCCGCTGCCGCAAGAGCCCGTCCCATCGTCAGGCGGTGGAGCCGCAGCTGCCGTCGCCGGATTTCCAGCGGCCGACGTCGCCGTTGATTCTCGATGCGACCGGCTCGCTCATCATCGGCCCGAACAGCTCGACCTCGCTCGAATGTCCACGCGCCTGCACGACGAGCAGCGGCTTGCCGCCGTAATTGTTCTTCGGCACGAGCAGGAAGCGCGGCGTGCCGCCGAAATTGTTCAGCTCGTTGGCCATGGAATATTTCGAGAAAGCCGGGTCCTTGCTGGCGATCCAGCATTTGTGTGCGGCGATCGCCACCTGCTCCATGACGCGCAGTGAAGCGCTTTTGCCCGAACCGCCGGAATTCGTTGGCTTCTTGTCGGATTGGCAGGCCGAGAGCGCGAGAAGCGAAGCCGCTGCGCAGGCGAACGCCAGAAGGGTCTTTGTCATGCGGCCTCTCGAATCGCCCGTTCAGGACCGCATGGTGGCTCAACCGGCCTTAAATGAGAATTACCTTGGATTCTCGGATCACGCAGCCTGCTGGGATGGCAGCCCAAGCGCGCTCTCGAACAGGGCGCGCCCGTCTATGCCGCCATGCGCCGCCTCGATCAGGTTCTCCGGATGCGGCATCAGGCCGAGCACGTTGCCGCCAGCGTTGATGATACCGGCGATGTCGTTGATCGAGCCGTTGGGATTCGTGCCTTCGGCGTAGCGGAACACGACCTGGCCTTCGCCTTCGATGCGCTTCAGCGTCTCGCCATCGGCGAAATAGTTGCCGTCGTGATGCGCGATGGGCGCACGGATGATCTGGCCCGGCGCATAGTTGCGGGTGAAGGCGGTGTTGGCGTTCGCCACTTCGAGCTTCACCTCGCGGCAGACGAATTTCAGCGACGTGTTGCGCATCAGCGCGCCGGGCAGCAGGCCTGCCTCGACCAGGATCTGGAAGCCGTTGCAGACGCCGATGCCCTGCACGCCCTTGGCGGCCTTCTCCGCCACCGCACGCATCACCGGCATGCGGGCCGCGATCGCCCCGCATCGGAGATAGTCGCCAAAGGAGAAACCGCCCGGAATTGCGATCAGGTCGACGTCGGGGATGTCGGTGTCGGTCTGCCAGACGGTGACCGGCGCCTGACCGGAAATCTTGGTCAGCGCGGCGATCATGTCGCGGTCGCGATTGAGGCCGGGAAGGAGGACGACGGCGGTTTTCATTGCGGGTCGTAAGGCTTTTGCGAAGGTTCGGCTAGCTCGTGGAGTTCCAGGCGGCGCTCAATGCGGTCGAGACGCGAATCGATACGGGCAGTTACGCCATAGATGTTGTTGATGTCGGTTTGCACGGCCATGCCTTGGAGACGCATGGCGACGATCTCGTGCTTGATTTCGCCCTGACCAGGTTCGAGACGGTCCATGCGGTCATGAAGCTTCTTCAGAAGCTCATGCATTAGTTCAAAACTGACTCCGGCCACTGCGCCCTCCAGCACAACCTCAGGTAAGCGCTACACTATAATTCTCAATCACCGTGTTCGCCAGGAGCTTGTCGCACATGGCCTTGAGCTCGGCTTCGGCCTTGGCGGCATCGTTGCCTTCAAGCTCGACGTCGAACACCTTGCCTTGCCGCACCGACCCGACGCCGCCGAAGCCGAGGCCGGAGAGCGCATGCTCGATGGCCTTGCCCTGCGGATCGAGCACGCCGTTCTTGAGGGTGACGGTGACGCGGGCCTTGATCACGCTGCGAATGCTCCAGTTCGGTTGAAGGTCAGTGCGGCTTGCCGCGGCGGCCGTCGCCGGTGGCGACGAGCACCGGGCCGGTCGGCCGGGGCGGTTCGTTCTCGTTCATGATGCCGAGGCGCCGCGCCACTTCCTGATAGGCCTCGACC
>JAEYXI010000659.1 GCA_023428515.1 Pseudomonadota bacterium
GGCCTGAACCATTCGACGGCCCGACAGGCCGAGACGAAAACGGGCCGCGAGATGCGGCCCGGCCTTTCGGTCATGAAACACTAGACGAGTCAGTTCTCGATCGCGTTGGCGGTTGCATTCACGTCCCGCTTTACGCCGCGAACGGTATTCGCGCAGGATGCAACAGCCAGGGCGCAGACCAGAATGGTTGCGATTGACGCCAGACGTGACAGTTTCATGGACGATGTCTCCCTCAGTGCCTAAATGAATGCGCAGAGCAACGAACTGGAAGATAGTCGGTTCCATCCGATCAAGGCAAGTTGGCCAAATCGTTTTGACGGCTAGATACGCAGGCGCTTAAATGCCGGATAATACAGCAGTCGCGGAAACGCCGGACGTGATCGCAAAAGGCGGCAAAGTCGCCGCTTCCGTCCCACTCGCCGACCGTGTGCGGGTGATTGCCTGCGGGGCGATTGCGCGCGAGGTGATCGCGATCTGCCGGGCGAATGCTCTGAAGCATGTCGACCTCGTCTGCCTGCCGGCTATCTGGCATGTCTATCCCGAGAAGATCGCGCCGGCCATGCGCGAGGCGATCGCCGATGCGCGGCGCGAAGGCTATTCACGCATCTTCGTCGGCTATGCCGAATGCGGCACGCAGGGACAGTTGGACAAGATCTGCGCCGAGGAAGGCATCGAGCGGATCGGCGGGCCGCATTGCTACGCCTTCTTCACCGGCAACGAGGAATTCGCCGAGAACATCGACAACGAATTCAGCGCCTTCTACCTGACCGACCTCCTGGCGCGGCAGTTCGAAGCCTTCGTCATCGAGCCGCTGAAACTCGAAAAGCACCCCGAGCTCAAGCAGATGGTGTTCGGCAATTACACCAAGATCATCTATCTCGCGCAGACCGAGGACGCAGAGCTGCAGAAGAAGGCGAAATGGGCCGCGGACTATCTCGGCCTCGACTATGAATATCGCTTCACCGGCTATGGCGATCTCACGCAGGCGATCGTCGACGCGGCGCGCTGACCCAAAAGCGCCGGATTTCCCTGCCCTTTCCGTTCAGGCAAACGGAGACCATCATGAAAACCCTTGCCTTCGCATTCGCTGCGCTTTTCTGCCTGCCAGCCGGCTTTGCGTTCGCCGACGGCGTCGTCCAGAAGCTGATGACGCCGGCCGACAAGGCGCGGCTCGAGAAATACGACGAGACCCGCAAGGCGGCGCTGGTGGAAGCGAAGGCTGGCGACCCGGCCCAGTTGGCGGAACTCGATGCGCTCCTGGCGAAACCGCTGCTGTCCCTGCCCGACTTCGACCTCGGCGGCGAATGGCGTTGCCGGACGACCAAGGTGGGCGGGCTTTCGCCGCTGGTCGTCTACAGCTGGTTCAAGTGCCGGGTGAGCGACGACGGCTCCGGCTGGAAGCTCGAGAAGACCAGCGGCTCGCAGCGCACCACCGGCCGCTTCTATGACGAGAGCCAGACGCGGACGATCTATCTCGGCTCGTTCTTCGTAGCGGGAGAGACCGCAAAGCCCTACGGCAGCGGGCCTGAGAGCGACCAGATCGGCTATGCCTTCCGCACCGGCGAGGCCGAATGGCGCATCGAATTCCCCGCCCCGCAATTCGAGTCGAAGCTCGACATTCTCGAGATCAGGCGCTGACGGCGGTTGAAATCCTCTTATCGAAGCCGCACATTCGGTCGGTTCACGCCTGTCATCATGGCTTAACCCTGCGGCTGCAGAATGGAGGAGACGCAGGGGCAGGAAAGTTCGACTTGGGGTTTTGCGCAAGGGTATGAGAGCGGAAACAACCGGTTTCGAGGACGGGCTGATCGACGGTGCGCCCAGGCGCCGCCGCCCCCGCAGGCTTTCCGAGCTCTTCGCCCAGCTTGCCCGCGACGCGCATGGCCCGGTCTCCATCGGCCATATCCGCGATGCCTTGGGCAACCGCAGCTTCGCGCCGCTGCTCGTGCTTTTCGCCGCCTTCAACCTGCTGCCGCTGCCGCCAGGGACCTCCGCCGTTCTCGGCCTGCCGCTCATCATCATCTCGGCGCAGATGGTTTACGGTGCCAAGCAGACCTGGCTGCCCAGCTACCTCTCGGAGCGATCCCTCAAAGCCGACACCTTCCGCTCGATGATGGAGTGGATCATTCCGCGACTGATCCGCATCGAGCGCGTGATCAAGCCCCGCTACTGGCCGTTCTGGCGCCGGCAGGGCGACCGCATCATCGGCAGCATCGCACTGGTGCTGGCGATCGTGGTGACGCTGCCTATACCGCTTGGCAACTGGCTGCCGGCCTTTGCGACCGCGCTGCTCGGGCTGGCGCTGTCGGAGCGTGATGGCCTGCTGCTCGCTGTGGGCGGCGCGATCTGCATCGTCTCCTTCTGCGTGATCGCGGCGGTCATTGGCGCGGCCGGCATGGCTACCAACGCCGCGCTCGGCTGGCTGTTCTGAACACCCCGATGAGCAAGAACATCGTCGTCGTGACGGAAGGCGGTCCGCATATCTGGGCGATCGTCAACGCGCTCACCGACCGCTTCGGCGCTGTCACGGTGATTCTGGAGATGCCTGAATCGAAGAAAGCTCTGCTGATGCGGCGCGCACGCAAGCAGGGCTGGATTTCGGCCGTCGGGCAGCTTGGCACGATGGTGCTGACCCGGTTCGGCAAGAGGCTTTTCACCGGCCGTGGAGACCGGATCGTCAAGGAAACTGGTCTGAATATCGGGCCGACCGCCGACCAGAAGATCGTCGAAGTGCCATCCGCCAATTCGCCGGAATTCCTGGCCGCGATCGACAGGCTCAAGCCCGAGGTGGTGCTGCTGGCCGGCTGCCGGCTCTTGTCGCGAAAAACGCTGGCCGCGCTCCAGTGCCCGGTACTCAACTACCATGCCGGCATCACGCCCGGATATCGCGGCATGAACGGCGGCTACTGGGCGCTGGCGACAGGCGACGCCGAAAATTTCGGCGCGACGGTGCATCTGGTCGACGCCGGGGTCGCCACCGGCGGGGTGCTGGCCCAGGTGCGCGGCAAACCGGGGCGCCGCCGCCACATC
>JAEYXI010000010.1 GCA_023428515.1 Pseudomonadota bacterium
CGGCCGTATCGGCCTCGACGGTGATGCCGACGCCGAAGCCTGGCGCACTGGCTGGGTAAGGTCCCTCGGTGGAGAGGTTGCGCACGATGTTACCCGAACAGGTGGCCATGCGCCCGCCCTTGTCGAAGTTGACGATCGATATGCCGTTGGCCGCGCCATCGACGATGTTGCTGTTGATGACGGCGCCTTCGAAGGCGAACTCGGCATAGATCGCCGTCTCGCCGGAGCGTGTGCAGCTATTGCCTGATATCTGGATGTCGCTTCCGCTATTGGCGCGGATGGCGGAAAAGGCGCAGTCGGAAACGACATTGCCCGAAACCATGACCTTGTCGGCGCGGAAGACGTTGATGCCGTTGCCATACTGGCCGGTGCCGCCGCTTCGCGCGCCGATGCGCTCGACGCGGTTGCCGGTGATCATCGTGCCGTCCTCGCCGGCCTGCCAGCGATGGACGAGGATGCCGCCGTTGGCGCAATCGGACACGCTGTTGCCGGCAATGGCGAGGCCCGTCGCACCGACGGAATAAATGCCGGCCTCGGACGCACCGGATATTTTGGAGCGTTCGATGCGGCCGCCAACCTTCTCGAAGGCGATGCCGTATTTGCCGCTGTCGACGATCTGGCAATTGTCGATGACGGCGTGTTCCACTCGGCGGAAATCGACGACTGCTTTCGCATCATCGCCAAGCCGCCGGTTGGCGCCATCAATCACCAACCCCGATAATTCGATATGCGCTGCATCTTCCGCGGTCATCAGACGGCCGTCTCCGCCATGGACGATACGGGTGGCGCCGGGTACGCCCGAAAGCCGGACGTTCCGGGGCAGCGCGATGTTGGAAACCATATAGGTTCCGGCAGGCAGGAAGACCGGCGCATCGCGCTCGGCAGCCTCCCGCAGCATCCTTGCGAAGGCCTCGCTCTGGTCGTCGGGTGCGCCGGCTCGCACGCCAAAATCGCCGGCATCGATCGAGCCGCGCATGGCGGCGAGTTGCACGCCGGTCAGTCCGCCCGCGAGCAGCCTTTCGGGCAGCACCAGACCACCGACGGCAAAGCCGGCGGTGGCGGCGAGAAAGCCACGTCTGTTCAGCATCGGCACAGGTTTTCTCGCCATTCGTCGCTCATCGCAGGATTTATGCCAGGGCCGTGCGGGCCGGGTCTGTCTTGAGTTGTATCGCGGGACTGGCCTAAGGTCTCTCGATGAGCAGAGCTTTCACGCGTGAAGACGATAACGAGAACGCGATTGCCGAGATCGGCGAGCGTCCGGTCAGCCCGCACAGGAATCTGGTGACGCCCGGTGGGCTGGCGCAGATCGATGAGCAAATCGCAGCGTTGCGCCGGGACTTGGCGAAGGCGGAGGCGGCGTCCGATCGGCAAAAGATCGCAACCGTCTCGCGCGACCTGCGCTACTGGTCGGCGCGCCGCGAGAACGCCGAGCTCTCGGCGCCCGATCCCGATAGCGAGGTCGTGCGTTTCGGTATGACGGTCGCGATCGAGGACGAGGACGGGAACGCCAAAAGCTGGAGGATCGTCGGCGAGGACGAAGCCGACGCCGGGAAGGGCAGCGTATCGCATGTCTCGCCTATGGCGCTGGCGTTGTTCGGTAAGGCGGTTGGCGAGGTGGCGGTGGTCAATGGCAAGGAATGGGAGATCGTTGGGCTCAGCATAGGTTAGGAGCCAGGCTTCTCCCGCGGCCTGTAGACTGCGTGATATTTTTTCATCCGTTCCCGTGCAGCTTCCATCTGGCGCTGCATTTCCGGCGGTATGCCATTTGACGGTTGCTGTTCGGGTTTTTCCTGTGCGGATGACGTTTCCTCGCCGTCACGCGGCGTTTTTTCATCGTTGGATGTGGTGTTCATGATCGACCCTCAGTGGGGCCGAGCATAGATTGCGACTGACTAAACTGCAAGTTGCAATAGCCTGTCGGCTAGCCGCTCGGCAGCTTCCGGTATCGCGGTGCCCGGTGGAAAGATCTCAACCGCACCAGCCTTGCGAACCGCATCATAGTCCTGGGGTGGAATGACGCCCCCGGCGATGATGGCGATCTGTTTGCCGCCGAGCCGGTCGAGTTCCTCGCGTAGTTCGGGGATGAGCGTCAGATGCCCCGCGGCGAGCGAAGAAGCGCCCACGACATGAATGCCGCGTTCGACGGCGAGCTTGGCGATCTCGGCTGGGGTCTGGAACATCGCTCCCACGGTAACGTCGAAACCGAGATCGGCAAAGGCGGTGGCGATCACCTTCTGGCCGCGATCGTGGCCGTCTTGTCCCATCTTGGCGACGAGGATCCGTGCAGGTGAGCCCGTCTTCTTCTCGAAAGCCTCGAGCTTGGTGGCGACACGATCGGCGGCGGGATTCTCTCCCAGTTCCTTGCGATAGACGCCGGAGATAGTCTGGACCGACGCGGCGTGGCGTCCGAACACCCTCTCCAGAGCGGACGATATCTCGCCGACCGTCGCATGGGCGCGTGCCGCCTTGATCGCGAATTCCAGGAGATTGCCACCATCCTCGGCGGCTTTGGTCAGCGCGTCGAGCGCAGTGTCGACGGCGGCGACATCGCGCGTGCCCTTGAGCATCTGCAGCTTGGCGAGCTGGCGCGCGCGCACTTCGGCATTGTCGATCTTGAGCACGTCGACCTCGACATCCTGCTCGGGTGCCCAAGCGTTGACGCCGACGAGGACCTGCTCGCCGGAATCGATGCGCGCCTGAGTGCGCGCCGAGGCTTCCTCGATGCGGGCCTTCGGGATGCCCTTCTCGATGGCGGCGGCCATGCCGCCCAGCGCCTCCACCTCCTCGATGTGGCTCATGGCACGCGTGGCGAGGTCATGCGTCAGCCGCTCGACATAGATCGAACCGCCCCAGGGATCGATGACGCGCGTCGTGCCCGATTCCTTCTGCAGGATGAGCTGTGTGTTGCGGGCAATACGTGCGGAGTGGTCGGTCGGCAAGGCTAGCGCCTCGTCGAAGGCGTTGGTGTGCAGCGACTGCGTGTGCCCCTGGGTCGCCGCCATCGCCTCGATCATGGTGCGTGCGATGTTGTTGTATGGGTCCTGCGCAGTGAGCGACCAGCCGGAGGTCTGGCAATGAGTACGCAGCGACAGCGAGCGCGGGTCTTTCGGCGAGAAGTTCTTCTGGATGAGGGCCGCCCACAGCAGCCGCGCTGCGCGCAGCTTGGCAACCTCCATGAAGAAGTTCATGCCGATCGCCCAGAAGAAGGAGAGGCGCGGCGCGAAATGGTCTATATCGAGGCCTGCCGCCAGGCCGGCGCGGGCATATTCGATGCCGTCCGCGATCGTGTAGGCGAGTTCGAGGTCGGCTGTCGCTCCCGCTTCCTGCATGTGGTAGCCGGAGATGGAGATCGAGTTGAATTTCGGCATCTCGCGCGACGTATAGGCAAAAATGTCCGAGACGATCCGCATCGAGGGTTTCGGCGGGTAAATGTAGGTGTTGCGGACCATGAACTCCTTGAGGATGTCGTTCTGGATGGTGCCTGCGAGATCCTTCTGCGCGACGCCCTGCTCCTCCGCCGCGACGATGTAGAGCGCCAGGATCGGCAGCACCGCGCCATTCATCGTCATCGACACTGTCATCTCGCCGAGCGGGATCTTGTCGAAAAGCTGGCGCATGTCGAGGATGGAATCGATAGCCACGCCGGCCATGCCGACGTCGCCGGCAACGCGCGGATGATCGCTGTCGTAGCAGCGGTGAGTGGCAAGGTCGAAGGCGACCGAGAGGCCTTTCTGGCCGGCTGCGACATTGCGGCGATAGAAGGCGTTGGACTCTTCCGCCGTCGAAAAGCCTGCATACTGGCGGATGGTCCAGGGTTGCCGGACATACATCGTAGGGTAGGGGCCGCGGACGTAGGGCGCGATGCCCGGCCAGGTATCGAGGAAGGACAGGCCGGAGAGGTCATGCTCACCATAAGCCCGCTTCACAGCGATGCCTTCCGGTGTGCGCCAGCTATCTCCCGCAAGCTTCCGTGGGTTCGACTGCGCCTCGCTCCAGGCGATGCTGCTGAAATCGGGGATCATGGCTGCGCTCCGACCGGCTGTTCCTCGATCGACTGGTCGATGCGCAGCGCATCGAGCCGGTTGCAGAACACGGCGCCGTCCGTCGGCAAGGGACGCTTGTCGGCGGCGAGCGTCTTTGTCGGGCGTTCCGTGTCAAGCCGGTAGAGCGTCGTTCCGACGATCGCTCTGCTTCCATCGCGGTATTGCCCGTTGCGTTCTTCGCGAGCCGTTGCAATGCGACTTTGCAAATTCCCATCGGCGAGGCTCTTCAGAAGACCCCCCTCGCTTTCGATCGTACGAAACTCGTCCCAGGCCCTTTCGCAGAGCGCATCGGTCAGAGCCTCGACGCCGCCAGATCCCGCAGCCGGATCGGCTACGAAGCCGACGTGGCTTTCCTCGGCCATGATAAGCTGCGCATTGCGAGCGATGCGACGAGCGAAGCCATCCGGCAGGCCGTGCGTGATCGTGTGCGGCAGGATCGAGATCGAATCCGCTCCACCCGTCACGGCCGCGAAGCAGGCAATCGTCGAGCGCAATATGTTGGTTTCGGGATCGGCCGCCGTCATCATGCGGTAGGACGTCTCGGCGTGGATCGTGGCCTCGGCGGGAGGAATCGAACAGAGTTCCAGCATCTTCGACCAGAGCTTGCGAAGCGCTCTCATCTTGGCCATCGACAGGAACTGGTCCTGGTCCACGCTGACGGCAAAACCGATATGCGGCGCCGCGTAGACAAGCGCCTGGCGCGCGTCCTCGAACAGCCTGAGATGGGCGGCTACCGATGCGAGCATTGCGCCGAGCTCCTGCGCTTCGGTCGCCCCCGCATTGTGGAAGACGCGCCCGTCTGCCTCCAGCAGGACGCCTGGCACGCCGAGAGCGAAGAAATGCGCAAGCGATTGCGGCATCGATGCCTTTAGAGCCTCGATACTCATCGAAAGGCGTCCGGTCCCGGCGAAGATTGCCGCCGGATCGATGCCGAAGGACAGGCTGAGCCGGGCTGGATCCGCCCGAACTTTTGTCAGGTAGCCGACCAGCCAGTCCGCCATCGCCCGGCTTGCGGGGTGGACGTCCACCCGCAGGTGAATGCGGTTGAGTGGGATGCCTGCCAGCACCGTATCCAGCGTCTCGCGCGTCGCCGGCAGGCCGTAGCCGAAAGCATTGGGGGCGCCTTCGAACACCAGCGACAAGCCGGTCGCGCCTTGTGCCACGTCAGCCAGCGCCTGCTTGTTGGCGCGTTCCGGATCAGGATCGTCGATACGCTGGACGACGAGCCACGGGGCATTGGGATTGCGGCGCGGCAGGAGGAAGGCGTCGGCGTTGCGTTCGTAAATGGGCTCGATGCGGATGCCGTCGTCGGTCCGCGAGACCAGGGCGTCTTCGAAAGTGGTTCCGGCAAGTCCCTTCGCGGCCAGCGTCCGCCACTTCTCATGGCTGGCGCCCGGAAAACTGATATCGCCGAGCACTTTCGTCAAATTCATTCCAAATCCTCGTTGCCGCTGCGCTTCGGCGCGAAGCACACTAAGGCGAGGCTGCCCGTGTCGCAACATGGGCAGCGGCGCTGGGAGCTGCCATTTGGAAATGGAAGCTTTTCCATTGTGGCGCTGCGACAGCGCAACTATACGTTTCAGATGAGGAGCGCGAGCCCTCTTTCGTGCAAGCACGCAGTGGAGACGCAGCCTATGGCGGATGATACGACCATCTTCATCGGGGCCAGCCGTAAGCCGGACGACAGCTACCAGCAGCCCGAGCAACTGCTTCTCAAATACGGCAATCGTCACGGCCTGGTCACCGGCGCGACCGGTACCGGCAAGACCGTAACGTTGCAGATCCTTGCCGAAGGCTTCTCGAACCAGGGCGTGCCGGTGTTCTGCGCCGACGTGAAGGGCGACCTTTCGGGCATCGCCATGATGGGCGAGCCTAAGGACTTTCTCACGGCACGGGCCGAGGCGATCAAGCTCGATCCGTACGAGTTCCAGGAGTTTCCTGTCATCTTCTGGGACCTGTTCGGCGAGCAGGGGCATCCGGTGAGGGCGACCGTCTTGGAAATGGGACCGCTGCTGCTGTCGCGGCTGATGAACCTCTCCGAGGCGCAGGAAGGCATCATGAACATCGCCTTCAAGATCGCCGACGAGGAGGGCCTGCTCCTGCTAGACATGAAGGACCTGCAAGCGCTGCTTTCCAACATCGCCAGCCGTGCCAACGAGATCAGTTCGCGCTATGGCAACGTCACCAAGCAGTCGGTGGGCGCGATCCAGCGCAACCTGCTCGTCCTCGAGCAGCAGGGCGGCGCCAATTTCTTCGGCGAGCCGGCGCTGCGGATATCCGACCTCATGCGCACGACGCGCGACGGACGGGGCGCGATCAATGTGCTTGCCGCCGACAAGCTGATGACGAATCCGCGGCTCTACTCAACCTTCCTGCTCTGGTTGCTGTCGGAACTGTTCGAGGAACTCCCCGAGGTTGGCGACCCTGACAAGCCGAAGCTGGTGTTCTTCTTCGACGAAGCGCATCTTCTCTTCGACCAGGCGCCCAGGGCTTTGGTTGATCGCGTCGAACAGGTGGTGCGTCTGATCCGCTCCAAGGGCGTCGGCGTCTATTTCATCACTCAGAACCCGCTCGATGTTCCCGAAACCGTACTTGCGCAGCTAGGCAACCGCGTCCAGCATGCGCTCCGCGCCTACACGCCACGTGAGCAGAAGGCAGTGAAGACGGCTGCCGACACGTTCCGTCCCAATCCCGAATTCGACTGCGCCAAGGCAATCACCCAGCTTGGCACCGGCGAGGCGCTGGTCTCGATGCTGGAGGCCAAGGGCATACCCTCCATGGTCCAGCGCACGCTGATCCGCCCGCCGGCGTCGCGCCTCGGTCCGATCACGCCGCAAGAGCGGGCCAAGCTGATCGCCGAGAGCCCCGTTGCCGGCCAGTACGACAAGACGATCGATCGGGAATCCGCCTTCGAGATATTGCAGAAGAAGACCTCGAATGCCCAGAATGCCGAGCAGCAGGCGACCGAGCGCGACCAGCAGCAGGAAACCGGCCGCACGCGCTGGACGCTGCCGGACTTCGGCGGCGACAGCAGCCAGCCCGCTCCGCGAAACGACGGCGGCTACAGGCAGGACGACCAGCCCCGGCAGCCGGCGCCCCGTCAGCAGGCACCCCGCCCGCGCGCGCCGCGCCCCTCGAACCGTCAGACGGTTGCTGAGGCTGCAATCAAGTCGGTCGTCCGCTCGGTGGGCTCTTCGGTCGGCAGGGCGATCGTGCGGGGCGTTCTCGGCAGCCTGAAGAAGGGTTTTTGAAGCCGGAGCGCCCACGCCACGTCAGGACATGCCGATCCCGCCGGTGACGAGGATGGGCGCCTTGCCCGGAACGCGATCGTAGAGATCGATGATATCCTGGTTCATCAGGCGCACGCAGCCCGACGAAACCGACCTGCCGATGGAGTTCCATTCCGGCGAGCCGTGCAGGCGGTAAAGCGTGTCCTCGCCGTTCTGGAAGATATAGAGGGCCCGCGCGCCGAGCGGATTGTCGAGGCCCGGCGGCATGCCGCCATTCTCCTCGCTGTATTGCGCAAGCTCGGGCTGCCTGGCGATCATCTCCTTCGGCGGCGTCCACTTCGGCCATTTCTGCTTCCACTGGACGTTCGCGCGACCGGCCCATTCGAAGCCCTGGCGGCCGAGGCCGACCCCGTATCGCATCGCCTGCCCGTTGCCGAGCACGAGATAGAGGAAGTGCTGCGACGTATCGACGACGATCGTGCCTGCCGGCTCGCCGGTCGGGTCCGAGACCACTTGCCGCAGGAACTGGGGATCCATGCGCTCGATCGGCACAGCCGGGATCTGGAAGCCTTCGTCGAAGACGGGGCCGTACATGGTGACGTAGCTGCCATAGAAGGCGTCGGGGCTTTCCGGGGGCGGAGCTTCGACGTAGGCCGGGCCTGTGCCGACTGTGGCGCAGGCCGAAAGGCCGATGCTGGCCGCGCCCACGGCGGCCATACTGAGAAAGCCTCGGCGGGATAATTTGCCGTTGGCCGAAGGAACATCGTACATGATCTTTTTCTTGCTCTTGTTTTCGATACCAGCCGCTCCTGCGGCGCATCCCTGATAAGTGACGAGGCCGATAGACGGTTCCAAATCTGTCTTCAGCTTGGGTAAAGAAAGGCAAAGCTGTGACTGCCGGCGACTGTGGCTTTTTGGCAACTCAGGGCGTTTCGAGGCGGCCACGCGCCGCCGCTTGGCATCAACGATTCATACGCAAGTCCGGTTGACGTACGGCCGGGAAATAATGTCATAACCGCCTCTGCGGAAAACATATGGATGGCCCGATGACCCTGGCGGCTTCTGCGCAGACGACGACTTGGACCTATGTGGACGGCGACTGGTACGAAGGGAATGTGCCCCTCGTTGGTCCGCGCAGCCATGTCATGTGGCTGGCGTCCAGCGTGTTCGACGGCGCCCGGTGGTTCGAAAGTGTGGCGCCGGACCTCGACCTTCATGCAAAACGGGTGAATTCGTCGGCTATCGCGCTCGGGCTGAAGCCGACAATGACGGCCGAGGAGATCGTCGCCCTTACATGGGAGGGGCTGAAGCGATTCGACGGGAAGACCGCAGTCTATATCAGGCCGATGTATTGGGCCGAGCATGGCGGCTACATGGGAGTGCCGGCCGATCCGGCGTCGACGCGCTTTTGCCTCTGCCTCTACGAGGCGCCGATGATCTCGCCGGACGGTTTTTCGATCACCGTATCGCCGTTTCGACGTCCGTCGGTCGAGACGATGCCGACCGATGCCAAGGCAGGCTGCCTCTATCCGAACAACGCCCGCGCGATCCTCGAGGCGAAGATGCGGGGCTTCGACAATGCGCTGGTGCTCGACATGCTGGGCAACGTCGCCGAGACCGGCACGTCAAACATTTTCCTGGTCAAGGACGGACATGTGTTGACGCCGGCTCCGAACGGAACATTTCTTTCCGGCATCACCCGTGCGCGCACCATTTCATTGCTTGCCGACTATGGCTTCCAGACTTCAGAAAGGACGCTCTCTGTCAGGGATTTCCTTGAAGCTGACGAAATCTTCTCGACGGGAAACCATTCCAAGATCGTCCCTGTGATCCGCATCGAGGACCACCACATGCAACCCGGCCCGGTAGCCAAGAAGGCGCGCGAACTTTATTGGGAATGGGCCCATTCGACGCCGGCCGCCTAGCGCCCTAGATTGAAAGCATTCTCGGGGAATGTTGGACCCGACAGATCTCGCGAACCGTCCGGCAGAGGAATGCCGGGGTACTATCAAGAAGGAGTACGACCATGGCTTTTGAACTGCCCTCATTGCCCTATGACTACGAGGCATTGCAGCCCTTCATGTCGAAGGAGACGCTTGAGTATCACCACGACAAGCACCACAAGGCTTACGTGGACAACGGCAACAAGCTGGCGGCCGAAGCCGGGATGGACGGCCTGTCGCTGACCAAGATCGTCAAGCAGTCCTACGGCAAGAATCCCGGGCTCTTCAACAACGCCGCGCAGCACTACAACCACATCCATTTCTGGAAGTGGATGAAAAAGGGCGGCGGCGGCAACAAACTGCCCGGCGCGCTCCAGAAGGCGTTCGACAGCGATCTCGGCGGCTATGACAAGTTCAAGGCCGACTTCGTCGCTGCTGGCACCACCCAGTTCGGTTCCGGCTGGGCCTGGGTTTCCGTCAAGGACGGCAAGCTGGCAATCTCGAAGACGCCGAACGGTGAGAACCCGCTAGTGCACGGCGCCCGGCCGATCCTAGGCGTCGACGTCTGGGAGCACTCCTATTACATCGACTATCGCAAC
>JAEYXI010000129.1 GCA_023428515.1 Pseudomonadota bacterium
CCCATGAACAGGAACGTGCCCATGCCGGTCAGGTCGCGGCGGGTCGTATAGCCGTAGAGCGACAGCGCGCCGAAGGCGGCGGCCGTGATGAAGAAGGTCTGGACGATGCTCTGCGCCGTGTAGACCAGGAAGATCGACGACAGCGACAGGCCCATCAGGGCGGCGAAAACCCAGAACGCGGTCTGTGCGCCCGAGATGCTCATCGTGTGGACGCGCGCGCTCAGGAAGAAGACCATGCCGAGCGGAGCGAGCATGACGACCCACTTAAGCGGCGAGCCGTAGAGCGCGACGCCGGCGGCGGTCAGCATCTTGCCGTTGCCAAGCGTGGCGGCTGCGGCCGTCGGGTCGTTGGTCGTGGCGATCATCATGGTCGCCAGCGCGGCAACGCCGGTAATGGCGAGGCCGAGCGCCATGAGGTTGTAGACCTTGATCATGTAGGCGCGCAGGCCCTCGTCGATCGAGGTATCGACGCGGCTGCCGGCATTTGGCACGGCTCGCGTCTGATAATTGCGGAGTTCAGCCATTGGATTCCTCTATTGCTTCTGCCCCGTCGGGTGTCGGGCATACGCCCAGGCGCCGCTGGCGGAGCTCCAGCATGCCTGCCCGAAATATGATGCTTATCGCTTTAAAGGACAAGAGCCGTAACGGTTTGCAACGCCCCGTGAGCGGATGAACTTTTTGTCATCACGCGTCCGTTACCGATGGTGGAAGCCCCACTCGGACGGTCGGTTTGGCCTGCCCAGGAGGCCGTTCAGAGGTTGCGCAGCACGGGCGCCGCCTTGTGGCCGAGCACCCGCCACGTCCCGGCGAGGCCGAAGCCGACGGTCAGCACCAGGGCCGCAACGACCGTCGCCACCGCCACTTCCGGCAGGAAACTCGACGGCAGCTGCATGATCCGCGTCACCACGTACCAGGCCGCCACGCCCCCGGCGAAGAGCGCGAACACCGCAGTGGCGAGCCCGATCAGCGCATATTCCAGCGAGAAGGCGGTGATCAGCGTCTTCCTGGTCGCGCCGAGCGTCTTCAGCACCACGGCGTCGTGGATGCGGGCCCGGTTGCCGGCCGCCAGCGCGCCGGAAAGCACCAGGATCGAGGCGATCAGCGCCACGCTTGCCGCCGCGCGGATCGCCGTGCCGAGTTGTTCGACGATGCGGTTCACCACGTCGAGTGCGTCCTTCACTCGGACCGTCGTGACGGCCGGAAAGGTGCGCGTCACGGCGTTGAGCAGGCGCGCCTCGTCGGCAGTGGTGGAGTCCGGCGTCGTCAGCGTCGCCAGCCAGCTGTGCGGCGCACCGGCGAATGTGTTGGGCGAGAACACCATGACGAAGTTGATCGACATGGATTCCCATTCGACGTTGCGCAGGCTGGCGATCTTCGCAGTGATGTCGCGTCCCAATACATTGACGGTGACCGTGTCGCCGATCTCCAACCCGATCTCACCGGCTTCCTGTGCCGAGAAGGAGACCAGCGGCTCGCCCGAATAGTCTTCGGGCCACCACTCGCCCGCCGCCAGCGTCGAGCTCTCCGGCAGGTTCTTCGCATAGGTAATGCCGCGGTCGCCGCGCAGCACCCATGCGCCCTCAGGCGGCACCTCGACCTTCTGCACGTCGATGCCGTTGAGTTGAACGATGCGCCCGCGCAGCATCGGCACCCGCACCAATTTTCCCTCCGGCGCCTGCTCGGCGAGGAAGGAGGCGAAGTTGTCGGCCTCGGTGCTCTGTATGTCTACGAAGAAGAAATTCGGCGCGCGTTCCGGCAAGGTGCCTGATATCTGCTGCCGGAGATTGCCGTCGATCAGCGCCAGCGTGACGAGCAGCGTCAGCCCGAGCCCCAGCGACAGCACGACCGACGGCGTCAGCGCGCCGGGCCGGTGGATGTTGCCGACGGCGAGCCTCAGCGCCACCGAGCGCACGCGCGGGCTTTTCCTCGCAAGCCACTGCACGAGATGGCCGACGACGCGCAGCACCAGGAAGGAGAAGATGACGGCGCCGACGAAGATCGTCGCGATGCGGCGGTCGCCCGCGAACCAGACAGCGAGCAGCGCCAGGACGATTGCAATGCCCACCGCAGCAATCACATAGGGCCGGCGCGGCAGCGCGCTCGCCTCAAAACCCATCTCCCGGAACAGCGCCGTCGCCGGCACGTCTCTGGCACGGCCGAGCGGCAGCAGCGCGAAAGCCAGCGTGACCAGAACGCCGAACAGCGCCGCCATCGCAAGTGCGGCCGGATAGACGCCGACCTGCGCCGGGACCGGAATGACCGTAGCGAGGGCGGCGGTCGCCGCGAACGGCATGAGCGCCCCGAGCACCAGCCCGACCGCTATGCCGATGCCGGCTACGACCAGCATCTGGATCAGATAGACGGCGAAGACAAAGCCGCCCGACGCACCCAGGCTCTTGAAGGTGGCGATGACGCCGCGCTTGCCGTCGAGATTGGCACGCACGGGGTTGGCGACGCCGACGCCGCCGACCACCAGCGCGGTCAGGCCGACCAGAGTGAGGAATTGCGAGAAGCGCTCGATGTTGGCGGACAGCGACGGCGCGGCGTTCAGCCTTGTGCGAATGGACCAGCCGGCCTGGGGAAACTCTTCGCCCGCCCGCTCGCGGATCTCGGTCAGTTGCGCTTCCGTCGGCTGGCCGTCGAGGCGCACTTTGTAGGCATGCTCGACCAGGCTTCCGGGCTGCACCAGCCCCGACGCCATCAATCCGTCGAGCGACAGAAGCAGGCGCGGCGCGAAGCCGAAGCCATCCGAAGCGGCGTCGGGTTCGGTGATGAGTTTTGCGCGCAACTCGAAGGTCGCGGTGCCGAGCTTTATCCGCGCGCCGGGCTCAATGCCGAGGCGCTCGAACAGGAGGTCGGGCGCCGCCGCGCCATAGACGCCGTTCCGTTCGGCGAAGAGTTCAGCTTGCGGCAGCGCCGGATCCGTCACCAGTTCGCCGTAGAGCGGATAGGCCGCGTCCACTGCCTTGGCTTCGACGAGCGCCTGGTCCGAGCCATCTTCGAGCCTGGCCATGGAGCGCATGTTGGCGCTTTCGGCCAGCGTACCCAGCCCGGTGAGGAAAACGCGCTCCGTCTCCGTCGCCTGCCTCTGGTTGAGCTCGAAACGGATGTCGCCGCCAAGCAGCGCCTGTCCTTCCTCGGCGACACCGGCCGTGATCGAGCGCGCCACCGAGTTGACGCCACCGATCGCGGCGACGCCGAGCGCAATGCAGGTGATGAAGATCAAGAAGCCCGAGAGACCGCCGCGCATCTCGCGCAGGGAGAAGCGCAATGCGAGTTTCAACGTATGCATGAAGGAAGGAGTGCCGCCATTCGTGACGGCGCGCCTATCCGCGACTGGAAGATGTTTTGCCTGGACTGGTGAGGGAGCTGTATCCTCGACCGACATCAGGCGGTCTCCAGCGCCGGCGCCGCCTCGATCCGCCCCGACCGCATCGCCACCTGCCGCGTGCAGCGCGCGGCGAGCGCCGGATCATGCGTGACCAGCACCAGCGTCATGCCGCGTTCCTTGGCCTTGGCGAAGAGAAGGTCGGCGATCTGCCGCCCTGTCGCCTGGTCGAGATTGCCTGTGGGTTCGTCGGCGATCAGGATACTGGGCTCGGGCGCGAGCGCGCGGGCGATCGCCACGCGCTGCTGTTCGCCACCGGAAAGCTCGCCGGGGTAATGCGTCGTGCGCTCCGACAGGCCGACCGACGCCAGCTCCCGCTCCGCCACGCCGAACGGATCGGCGTGACCCGCCAGTTCCAGCGGCACCGCGACATTCTCCAGCGCCGTCATGTTGGGGATGAGGTGAAAGGACTGGAAGACGATGCCGACATTCCTGCCGCGGAAGGCGGCGACCTGATCCTCGCTCCTGTCGTTCAGCAATTCGCCGGCGATGCGCACCGTGCCGGCGTCGACGCGCTCAAGTCCCGCCAGCACCATCAGCAGCGTCGACTTGCCCGAGCCCGACGGACCGACGATGCCGGTCGCCTCGCCCTGCGCGACATCGAGGCTGACGCCTTTCAGCACATGCACGGAGGATGCTCCATGGCCAAGCGTCAGCGACACGTCTTTCAGCTGGATGACGGGTTCAGTCACGTGGAAACTGTCCTATATGGAGGGCAGGAAGCGAAGGTAACCTTCGTCATATGGGCTTTGCTGCATGGCATTCAAACTTCTTCCGCGTCTCGTCGTTGTAGCGTTTTTCGCCATTCTTGCGACGGCAGCCGCCGCGCGCGCGGAGCCCTACAGAATCGTCGGCTTCGGCGACAGCCTGATGGCCGGCTATGGGCTCGACGCAGGCCTAGGTTTTCCGGAAAAGCTTGAAAAAGCTCTCCGCGAAAAGGGTCACGATGTCGTGATCGTCAATGCCGGCGTGTCGGGCGACACGAGTTCCGGCGGCCTGTCCAGGCTCGACTGGTCGGTGCCGGACGGAACGCAGCTCGTCATCCTCGAACTCGGCGCCAACGACATGCTGCGCGGCATCGGACCCGACATCACTGAAAAGAACCTGGACGCGATGATCTCCCGGCTGAAGGAGCGCAACATCGCCGTGCTGCTCGCCGGCATGCGCGCCGCGCCCAATCTTGGGCCGGACTACCAGGCCGCGTTCGACGCGATCTATCCAAGGCTTGCTGAGAAGCATGGCGTGCCGCTCTATCCGTTCTTCCTGGACGGTGTCGCGGCGGACCACACCTATCTCCTCGAGGACGGCATGCATCCCAACGCGGCCGGCATCGACCGCATGGTGGAACGGCTGCTGCCGGTGGTCGAGAAGCTGCTTGCGGAACACCCGGACGACGCCTGAAGGGCGGTTGAAACCGCCAGGCAGGAGATTACGCAGCGGCATATCACGGCGCTGTGCAGTTGCGAAAAACCGCTTGCCCCTCGCGGGGATCGGTGATTCGCTGATGTCAGAGTACGATTCGAGGAAGGGAGCTTGGCCATGCCGCGACTTTTCACCGCCCTCGAAATTCCGCGTGACGCCGCACTTTCGCTTTCCCTGCTGCGCGGGGGCCTGCCCGGGGCGCGCTGGATCGACGTCGAAAACTACCACATGACGCTGCGTTTCATCGGCGATGTCGAAGGACATGTCGCCGACGAGATCGCCAATGCGCTCGACCGTGTGCGCCGCCCTTCCTTCTCGCTCACGCTGTCCGGCGTCGGCGCCTTCGGCTCCAGGAAGCCGCATTCGGTCTATGCCGGCACGAAAGCCTCGCCGGACCTCAATGCTCTGCAGGGCGAGATCGACCGCATCTGCCAGCGCCTCGGCGTCGCCGCCGACGCCCGCAAGTTCACGCCGCATGTCACGCTCGCCCGCCTGCGCAATTCGAGCCCGGCCGAGGTCGCGAAGTACCTTTCGGCGCGTGGCAATTTTTCCACCGCGCCCTTCCGTGTCGGCCGCTTCGTGCTGATGTCGTCGCGCGATTCGGTCGGCGGCGGACCCTATGTCATCGAGGAGGCTTGGCCGCTGGCCGGCGCCGATCCGCGGCCCGCAACGCCTTACGTCGCGCCGGGCGCGCAAAGGACGCTGTAGCGTCGCAAGTCCGAGCGTGGTCGGCCCGGGCTGACTTTCGCCTGCCGTCGTTAGCTAGATCGCCTTCGCCTGGGCCAGCCTGTCCGCAAGCCCTTCCGCTGCCGCGCGGATGAGGCGGTAAGTGTCCGCAAAGCCCGCGGCGTCGCCGAAATAGGGATCGGGCACCTCCTTGGCGCCGACGCCGGCGTAATCAAGGAAAAGATGGATGCGGTCGCGGAATGCGTCCGGCGCGATCTCATTGAGTTCCCTGATATTCTTGCGGTCCATGCCGAGGATCAGGTCGAAGCGGCGGAAATCCTCCTCGGTGATCGCCCGCGCCTGCTGGCCCGATATGTCGAGCCCGTTCGCACGGGCGACCGCGATCGCGCGATGATCCGGCGCCTGTCCGGCATGCCAGTCGCCCATGCCGGCCGAGTCGACCAGGACTTCGTCCGCCATGCCGCGCTCGGCAAGCACCGAGCGGAACACGCCCTCGGCCAGCGGCGAGCGGCTGATATTGCCGAGGCAGACGAAGAGGATCGATTGTTTGGCCATCGCGCAGGCAGGTCTCTGGAAACGAGCGGTGGGCATGGCACAGGAGCGTCCTGCCCTGCAAGCACTGCCATCTTGCAGCGACCCTTGGCCTTTCCCACATTGCATGTCGAGGAGATCGCCATGGACGCCACGACGCATACCGACGACACCGCCCGCGCCCAGGAAAGCGAGGTGCGCGCAAAATTCTGGCGCACCGCGAAGCGCGCGGCTCGCCAGGTGCCCTTCATGGACGAGGTCGTCGCCGCCTATTACTGCGCGCTCGACAAGAACACGCCGCTGCGCGCCAAGGGTATCCTGCTGGCTGCGCTTGGCTATTTCATCCTGCCGACCGACACCATTCCCGACATCGTGCTGGGACTTGGCTTCACCGACGACATCGCCGTGCTCACCGCCGCCATCACCGCGGTGCGCGCCCACATGACGCCGGCGCATCGCCTGGCCGCGAAGGAAGCCCTCGCGGAAGATTGATCCGGCTCCCTGGTCCGGGCACGAAACTCGCCCGGGCCAAAGACAAACTCTTGCCGTTTTCCTATTCTTGAACCCGATCAAGGGGTAAACTTATGCAGGTTCCATAGGGGACCTGCGCTGGGCGGCATGACTGAAGACGGGTCCTTCCTTTCGAAGGATTCATCATTTGGTAACCCAGATTAAATCAAAATGAACCCAATGGGCTTGGGTCGCATCCGGCCAGCATCAAGCCCATGCAGGCAGCCGGCAAAACATAGGAAGACGAAAGACGATGCGGGGATTGATCACGATTTTCTTCAGCCTGGCGCTGGTCACGCTGGCGGGGCAGGCATACGCCCAGTCCGCCCGCAAGATGGCCGAGCACGGCGATTGGGCGACCTACAGCTACCAGGCGCAGAACGGCAAGGTCTGCTATGTGCTGACCGTGCCCAAGCCGAGTTCCATGAAACCGGCGAACGTCGACCACGGCGACATGTTCTTCTTCGTCAGCCAGCGCCCCGGCCAGGCGGTCTCCTTCGAACCGCAGTTCATCGCCGGCTACGCATTGCGCGAAGGTTCCAAGGTCTCGGTTTCGATCGGCAACAAGCAGTTCACTATGTTCACCAAAGGCAAGTCAGCCTGGGTCGAGAACGCCGCCGAGGAGCCTCAGTTGATCGCCGCCATGAAGGGCGGATCCGACATGCAGGTGCAGGCGCAGTCGGGACGCGGCACCAAGACCAGCTACTCCTTCTCACTGAAGGGCATTTCCGCAGCGCTGGATTCGATCACCGGCTGCAAGTAAGGCGCAAATGCCGCAATGGAATTTTCGGAGGGCCGGTTCCGACCGGCCCTTTCTGCTTTGAACCGTGACGCCGGATCGCCGCCGTGATACATGCGGCCCAATCCGGGCGGGCAAATAAGCCCGATCCATCCTATATGACCTGACCATGGCCCTCTCGCTCGACCTCACCGCCGGACCGGCACGCGCAGCCCTCGCGCCACGCGCAGGCATGCCCGAAAAGCCTGTATTGATCGGCCTGACCCGCGCCGAGCTCGCCGAGGCTTTGGTCACCGCCGGTATTGTGCCCGAGCGGCAGGCGAAGATGCGCGCGCAGCAGCTCTGGCACTGGCTCTATGTGCGCGGCGTCTCGGACTTCGCCGAGATGTTCAACATCTCCAAGGAACTCCGCACCGAGCTCGCGAAGAATTTCTCCATCGCCCGCCCCGAGATCGTCGAGGAGCAGATCTCCGCCGACGGCACCCGCAAGTGGCTGTTCCGCTTTCCGCCGCGCGGCGCCGGACGGCCCGTGGAGATCGAGACTGTCTATATTCCCGAGGAGGGGCGCGGCACGCTCTGCATCTCCTCCCAGGTCGGCTGCACGCTGACCTGCTCCTTCTGCCACACCGGCACGCAGAAGCTGGTGCGCAACCTGACCGCGGAGGAAATCCTCGCACAACTGATGACGGCGCGTGACCGTCTCGGCGACTTCCCCGACCGCGACACGCCGGCCGGCGCCATTGTGCCATCAGAGGGCCGCAAGGTCTCCAACATCGTCATGATGGGCATGGGCGAGCCGCTCTACAATTTCGAGGCGGTGAAGAAGGCGCTGCTGATCGCCTCCGATGGTGACGGGCTGTCGCTCTCCAAGCGCCGCATCACGCTCTCCACCTCCGGCGTCGTGCCGGAGATCGTGCGTACCGGCGAGGAGATCGGTGTCATGCTCGCCATCTCGCTACACGCCACTAAAGACGATCTCCGCGACCTGCTCGTGCCGATCAACAAGAAGTTTCCTCTCAAGGAATTGATCGCCGCCTGCCGCGCCTATCCTGGCCTGTCGAACGCGCGCCGCATCACCTTCGAATATGTGATGCTGAGGGACGTCAACGATTCGATCGACGACGCCAAGGCGCTGGTGAAGCTCCTCCGCGGCATTCCGGCGAAGATAAACCTCATCCCCTTCAACCCGTGGCCCGGCACTAACTACCAGTGCTCGGACTGGGAGACGATCGAGAAGTTCGCCGACTACATAAACAACGCCGGTTACGCCTCGCCGATCCGCACGCCGCGCGGCCGCGACATTCTCGCCGCCTGCGGCCAGCTCAAGTCGGAATCGGAGCGACTGAAGAAGACCGAGCGCCTGGCGCTGGAAGCCATGATGATCGCGGGGCACGGCGAGTGACGCTGCCTGGACCGCCGGTCCGGCCGGGTTCATCCGGTAACGGCATGCTCACCTATTTCATCCGCTTCGTCGCCATCCTCGTCGGCTATGCGGCCGCCGCGCTCGCTGCCAGCGCCTTCCTCAATGTCATCATGCTCGCCTGGTTCGACTTCACGCCCGAGGAGACGCGCATGGTCGCGACGAGTTCATTCGTCTTCTCCGTCCCCTTCGTAGCGCTTTTCATCGCCTATCTGGCTTTCATCCCCTCGGCTGTCGCGATCGTGATCGGCGAAATCGCCGGCAAGCGCGACTGGCTTTTCTATGCGCTCGCGGGCGCGGTCGTCGCGCTGGTCGTCATCGGTTTCAGCCGGGGCGAGCCGGGAACCGCCTTTGCCGGAATGGCCGACCTCAATTTTGCGATCGCCGTCATCGGCAGCGGCATGTGCGGCGGCATCGGCTACTGGCTCGTCGCGGGCCGCGGCGCCGGCGGCTGGCGACCGCCAAGGGAAGACGCTACTTCGCCTGGGCCGTGATGATCTTCAGCGCGAAGGCGGAAAACACGCCGGCGAACAGATAGTCGACCGCCCGCGTCACCCGCGGGCTTTTCTTCATCGCGAAGGCGAAGCGGTCGGCCGCGAACACCATCGGCGCCGTCACCGGGATCGAGATCAGCACGAACATCGCGCCGAGGAAGAACAGCTTGCCGGCGGCGTTCGGGTCATGCGCTGAGACGAATTGCGGCAGGAAGGTCATGAAGAAGAGGATGATCTTCGGGTTCATCAGATTGACGCCGAACCCGATCGAAAAACTCTTCCACACAGAGATGCGCGGGCCCGCCTTTGCCTCCGGCGAGAAGGCCGAGCCGTAGCGGATCGCCTGGTAGGCCAGGTAGACGAGGTAGCCGGCGCCGAAAATCTTCAGCACCAGGAAGGCCGCCGGCGAAGCCACGATCAGCGCCGAGACGCCCACCACCACCAGCGTCGTGTGCACGATGGTGCCTGTGAGAGCACCCGCCATGGAGGCGAAGCCGGCTGCCCGGCCCTGGGACAGCGTGCGGCTGACGAAGAGCGTCATGTCGGGCCCGGGCGTGATCGCCAGGATCACCGAGGCGATCGCGAACTGGATGAGCACGGAAGTGTCGGGAATGAAGGACATGGCGAAGCGGGCCGATTGGGAAGAAGCAAAGCCTATAGTCCTACGGACGCAGCGGCGAAAGAGATGCCGATACCGGCCGCTTGGTCCAGAAGACAGGGAAGCCAGTCGCTACGAGCCGTCAGTTTTCTGCTGCATCGCAAATAAACCATCCCGCGATGCAGCAATATTTTAGAACAACGGAAGTGACGATGTCAGGGGAAATAATACGAAAGTCTTACGACTTTAGTTTAATGTCTTGGCGTTCTATCCGAACTTTCACGTCCGCATGAACATTTCTTTCCGTGATTAGCACTATCCGCGCTTGCGTGGTTCACTCGCATGCATATTCTGGCGCGGCAAAACAACGCACGGAATGTGCACCCCGGGAGGAGAACATGACCAAGGACAAGATTTCACGCAGAAAATTCCTGAAGACGGCCGCCGCCGGCGCTCCTGTCGCGGCCGGCGCAACGCTTGCCGCGCCGGCGGTGCTCGCCCAGGCGCCGGTCGTCCTCAAGATGCAGTCGTCCTGGCCGGCGTCGGACGTCTTCCAGGAGATGGCCGCGCAATATGTCGAGCGCGGGCAGGCGATGTCGAACAACCGCATCAAGACCGACCTGCTGCCGGCCGTCGCCGTGGTCGGCGCCTTCCAGGTGCAGGACGCCTGCCATGACGGCACCATCGACGCGGCCCACACCGTGCCGGTCTATTGGTACGGTAAGAACAAG
>JAEYXI010000180.1 GCA_023428515.1 Pseudomonadota bacterium
GACGTACAGCTATTTCTCCGTCCGTGGCACCACGCTCGACGTGTTGGAGGAGCAGCTCAACGAACGCGGCCCGCAGGTTCAGAGCACCGGTCGCCGCCATCCCGGCGCGACCCGGATGCAGTTCAACACACGGCTCGGCTATGCCGAGAAAGGCGGTTATTGCCGCGTCACCGAGGCCAAGGTGACGGTCAAGGCGAAGGTGATACTACCCCGCTGGGGCCAGCGCCGCAGGGCCGAACAGGACGTCCGCCTGATCTGGGACACGCTTTCCGACGACATCAAGCGCCACGAGGAACAGCATGTCGCGATTGCCCGCAAATACGCGCGCGACCTCGAGCGCAAGCTCGTCAGGCTCGGTCGCCAGAAGTCCTGCGCCATAGCCGCCGAGAAGGCGAAGGCAACCGCCGACAAGGTGCTTGCCAAGCATGACAGGGCGCAGGCGAAATTCGACGAATCCGAAAGCGCCAACTACGAGAAGCGTCTGCTGAAGCTGCTGCGCCAGCGCATGAAGATGGTCGAGAGAGGCCAGATCGCCGGCTAGGCAATTCCGAAGAAGATGAACCCGCTCTCGGTCCGGATTGAACCGGCCTAGGGAACTTGCCTGGCAAGCGCCACCGAGATCGCTGCCACCAGCATCAGTCCCGCCGCCGCCAGCGGTAGGACGAAGAACGCGGTCCCGGCATAGGCTGCGCCGAAGCCGATCGTGCCGGCGAAGAGGGCGAGATAGGTGACGCCGCTGTTCAGCCCCATGATCGCGCCGCGCTTGGCGGGATCGAGCGCGGAAAGCCGCATGATCAGCACGTTCAGCCCGAAATGGTTGACAAGCCCCCAGAGGAAGACGACCGCCAGCATGGCCGCATAGGAGCCGCTCGCGCCGGCCATCAGGATATAGACGCCGGCCACCGCCAGGAAGATGAGCGGCAGCAGCCTGCCCGCACCGAAGCGATCGATCAACCGGTCGAGGAAAGCCGCGCCGCCGAAGCCGAGCCCGTAGGAGACAGCGATAAGCCCATTGGCGCTGAGCGGCAGGCCGAGTTCGGCATGCAGATAGTCGCCGATATAGGCGTAGACTCCATAGAAGGAGGCCATGAACGCCGCGCAGGCGGCAAGAAGCGGCCCGACGCCGCGCACGCTAAGCGCCGCAAGCGGCGAGGCCGCCGGGCCCGCCGGTTCGTCCCGCATGCCGGCGAGCCGCACGGCCACGCAGGCAACCAGCGTCGCCGCGGTGACCACGACATAGACCGTTCGCCAGCCCGCGAAATCGGCGATTGCGGCCGAGAGCGGGACCCCGGCCACCATGCTCAGCGTCCAACCGGTCAGCACCAGCCCTATCGTCTCGCTCTCGCGCCCCGCCGGTGCGATCGCGGAGGCCAGCGTATAGATGGCCGGAAGGGCGATCCCCGCTGCGATCCCGATGACGAGTTGGGCAGCAATCAGCAACGCAAGCGACGGCGCGGCCGCGCTGCCGGCGAGCCCGGCGGCAAGGAGCAGCAGCGTGGCCAGCAGCATGCGGCGCGGGCCGTAGCGGTCGATCAGGCGTGCAAGGAAGACTGCGCTCGCCGCCGTGCCGAGGCCGAAGGCCGCGGAAGCCGTCATTACAGCGGGAACATCCGCCCCTAGGCTGCGCGCCACCTCTGGCGCGATCGGCCCGAGCGCCAGCGAATTGGAGCCGATGACGCCGATGCAGGCCGTCAGCACGAAAGCAAGCGGCGGAATCCGCGTCCGCTCCGGGGAAGCAGCGATAGATTGATTCATGTTCGACATAGGCGCATGATTGCAGAATGGTATTCAGCAACAAGCGGAAATATCCGAATGAACAGAAATACAGATGAGGTTCGGCGCAAGCGCCCGGCAGAGCGGGAGCTCGACGCGATGGACCGAAAGCTATTAGGCGTCCTGGTCGAGGACGCCACCATCAGCTACGCCGACCTTGGCGAACGCGTCGGCCTTTCCCCGCCGGCCGCCCACGAACGCGTGAAGCGCCTCAGGCGCTCGGGCGCGATCCGCCGCATGGCGGCGCTGATCGATCCGGAAATCCTCGGCAAGACGCTGCTCGCCTTCGTCCATGTCGACACGACCGGCTGGGGCAAGACGACGGCCCTGATGGCGATCGAGGAGTGCCCGGAAGTCGAGGAGATCCACTCCGTCGCCGGCGATACCTGCATGCTGCTGAAAGTCCGCACCGAGAGCACCCACGCACTCGAAGGCCTGCTGGCGCGCCTCTACGCGACGCCAGGCGTCAAGGCGACGCGCAGCTATGTCGTGCTCTCGACCTATCTGGAACGGCCTGTGCAGGCGGGCGTAACCAGCCAATGGCCGGCCTTGGTCAAGGAGTGAAGCTGCAACTGTTGGCGAACTTGCTTCAGGAGCCTCAAGCCAAGCTGGACGACCTTTCGCGCCCTCAAGCGGCCTTCATCTGTATGAGTTGGATGAGGTTACCGCAGGTATCGTCTAACACGACCATCCGTACAGGACCGGCATCCATGGGCTCCTGGGTGAACGAAACCCCGAGCGAACGAAGTCTGTCATATTCTGCATCGACGTTGTCGACCTGGAATGAGGTTGCCGGGATGCCGTCCTCGACGAGCGCGGTCTGGTAGGGCTTGACGGCTGGATGCTCGCCCGGCTCGAGAAGTAGTTCGGTCCCTTCGGGGTTCTCCGGCGAGACGACGCTCAACCAGCGATGCTTCCCGACGGGCACGTCGTTCTTGACCTTGAACCCGAGCACGCGTGTATAAAAATCCTCCGCTTTCGCCTGGTCGTCCACGAAGATGCTGGTGACATAGATTTTCATTGGATTCTCCTTGCTACAGGTGCTTGCGGAGCCAGGCGTCAACCGCCTCGCCTAGAGGGAGGAGGTCGAGCGAATGCTGCTTGGTCCGGCCCGACCACTCCACGCGGACCAGCCCGGCCTTTTCCAGCAGGTCGAGGTGCTGCGTTACTGCCTGGCGCGAGAGCGCTGTCCCGTTCTCGGCAACCGAACGGGCGCATATCTCGAACAATGACTGCTTAGGGCGTTCCCGCAGCTGATCTATGATCCTGCGGCGCGTCGGGTCGCCCAAGGCCTTGAAGACGCGATCTAGCTGGTCATTGTCCATGACCCACAACATGCAATAAAATCATTGCATGTCAAGCCGACGCCCTAAGCCACACCCAGCTTCTTCTGCAGGCTGGTCGACGATGTCGTGTACTGGAACACGATCCTCTCGCCCGGGCTGACGATGCGCTTGGCCGCCTGGGCCATCAGCGCCACCTCGTGGAAGCCTGACAGGATCAGCTTCAGCTTGCCCGGATACCAGTTGATGTCGCCCACCGCGAAGATGCCCGGCACCGATGTCTCGAATTTCTCCGTATCCACCGGAATGAGGTTCTCGTGCAGGTTCAGTCCCCATTCCGCGATCGGCCCGAGCTTCATGGTCAGGCCGAAGAAAGGCAGCATGCGCGTGCAGGCGACCTCGACGTCGCCGTCCGGTCCCTTGATAGTGGCGGACTGCAGGTTGCCGTCGCTGCCGGTCACCGCCGACACCTGGCCGACCTGGAAGTCGAGCTTCTTCATCTCCTGCAGCGCGTACATCTTGTTGACGCTGTCGGGCGCTGCGCGGAACTCCGGCCGCCGGTGGACCAGCGTCACGCTCTTGGCGATCGGCTGCAGGTTGAGCGTCCAGTCGAGCGCCGAATCCCCGCCCCCGACGATCACCAGGCCGTGGTCGCGGAATTCCTCCATGCGCCGCACCGAATAGAAGACGCTCTTGCCCTCGAAGGCCTCGATATCAGGGATCGGCGGCCGCTTCGGCTGGAACGAGCCGCCGCCGGCAGCGATCACCACGACTTTCGCTTCGAACACCTCGTTCTCGTCGGTGGTCACGCGGAACGTGCCGTCTTCCAGCTTCTCGAGGCCCGAAACCATGCGGTTGAAGGTGAATTCCGGCTTGAACGGCGCGATCTGCTCCATCAGTCGGTCGACCAGCTCCTGCGCTCCCACCGAAGGCAGCGCTGGAATGTCGTAGATCGGCTTTTCCGGATAGAGCTCGGCGCACTGGCCGCCCGGCCTGTCGAGGATATCGATCAGGTGACACTTCATGTCGAAGAGGCCAAGCTCGAACACGGCGAACAGGCCGACCGGCCCCGCTCCGACGATCAGGACGTCCGTCTTGGTGACTGCGCTCATCGGCATCCCTCGGCTACAGCGAACCAACTAGTGCTAGCACGGCCCGCCGTCGCGAGGCGACACCTGCGTCAACCCTGGCGTTCGGGAATGCTGACGACCAGCCCGTCCAACTCGTCGCGCACCTTTATCTGGCAGGAGAGCCTGGAATTCGGTCGCACGTCGTAAGCGAAGTCCAGCATGTCCTCTTCCATCGCCTCCGGCTCGCCGACCTTCTCGGTCCAGGCTTCGTCGACATAGACGTGGCAGGTCGCGCAGGCGCAGGCGCCGCCGCATTCGGCCTCGATGCCGGGAACGGCATTTCGGATGGCGTTCTCCATGACGGTCGAGCCGTTTTCCGCCTCTACGTCGAAGCGCGTGCCGTCGAAGGCGATGTAGGTGAGCTTGGTCATGAGAAGTCCTGGGGGAAGTCGGCTCCCGGAGATAATGACTCCTCCGTATGAGTCAACTGCCGCCCGGAAACGCCGCCGTCGGGCGCATTTCCGGCAACCTGCCCTACCTGGCTATCTGCTGATCGAGGCGATGAAGTCGCAGGCTTCGTCGATCAGGCGCACGAGACGCTTCACCACCAGCCGGTCGGTCGGGCTGTCCTCGATGGCGCAGGCGCATTCGGCGATGGCGAAAGCGCCCACGCCGCGCGCCGACCCCTTGAGGGAATGCGCCAGGAAGAGCCGCTCCTTGATATCCGCGTTGCCGATCTGCCTGCGCACGGTCTGGGCCTGGTCCGCGAACAGGCCCAGCACCTCGCGTTCGAGGTCCCTGTCCCCCATCGTCTGCTTCGACAGGTGCGAAAGATCGATGGGCCGCGACCGCCTCTTGTCGGATGCCTCGCCGCCCGGCATCGAGAAGGCCACTTTCTCGTAACCATTGTGCAAAATAGCCAAGACCCGTCTCCTGGAGCTGTCGACCGGTCGTCAGACTAGACCCTGTCCGTGGACAAGGCGTTAACCGGGGAAATCCAGCAAACGCGGCACAAATTCGCCCCAAAGCCGGCGAGTGTTAACCTTATGTTTAAACTTTTACACATCAGCCGGTTTGCATGTTTCCTTTACCTGTCTGTGTCACTACGATACGGCGGGTCCATAATAAGCCTCGCGTACGGACATTATTGTGCCAGATCATGGCGTTCGCACGCTGTAATGTAGAGGGTAAGGCGGCATGGCGAAGAAATCGACCACGACCAGGTCCATCGAGAGCGACGTCTCCAGGGAACTCGAAAACGCTCTTGATCTCGATCTGTCCGAATCCCCTGTCAGCAGCGACATTTCCGTATCGATGGAGGACCTGGAGGCGCAGATTTCCCAGGCCGCAGACGAACTCGTGCGCGAGGGACGCAACGGTCAGCAGCAGGCGGCCCAGCGGCAGCCCGCGCAGGATCGTCCTGTCGACCGCCCGGTGGACCGTCCCGTTGATCGGCCTATCGAACGCGTAGCCGCAAACCAGCCTGCCACCTTTGCAC
>JAEYXI010000184.1 GCA_023428515.1 Pseudomonadota bacterium
CCGGGGTTTGGACGGGTGGGGTCGCTGATGAAGAGTTCGACATAAACAAAGTACCTCGCGCTGCCGAGAAGACCCCACCCGGCGGCTTCGCCACCAGTTCCCCTCAAGGGAAGGGAAGTCGATTTGCATTCCTTGGAGGCTCGCATACATAAGGATTTTCCTCGTACCGCGATGGCTGCCACAAGATTTGAACGTCCGGGGCCACGCGAAATCGGAGCAACAAAATGTCGAATGAATTGACCATGCACGCCACGACGATCGTGACGGTGCGCAAGGGCGGTAAGGTCGTGATCGCCGGCGACGGGCAGGTGAGCCTGGGCCAGACCATCATGAAGGGTAACGCCCGTAAGGTCCGCCGCATCGGCGCCAACGGGAACGTCATCGCCGGTTTTGCCCGCGCCACCGCCGACGCCTTCACCTTGCTTGAGCGCCTCGAGGCCAAGCTCGAACAATATCCCGAACAGCTCACCCGTGCGGCCGTCGAACTGGCAAAGGACTGGCGCACCGACCGCTATCTGCGCCGGCTCGAGGCTATGATGCTGGTCGCCGACAAGAACGTGACGCTGGCACTGACCGGCACCGGCGACGTGCTGGAGCCGGAGCACGGCGTTATGGCCATCGGCTCGGGCGGCAATTACGCGCTGGCGGCCGCCCGCGCGCTGATCGACACGGACAAGGACGCCGAAGAAATCGCCCGCATAGCGATGAAGATCGCGTCCGACATCTGCGTCTACACCAACAACAATTTCGTCATCGAAACGCTGGACGATGCGGCCTGACGGGTCAGGACTTATGTTCCTCTCCCCCGCATAGCGGGGGAGAGGTGGATCGGGCGAAACCCGAGACGGAGAGGGGGAACCGTGCCATGACTGCCAACCCAGCCGAACCCCTTTACGACTTCCGCTCGGTGACCGAGGCCGACCTGCCCATGCTCAAGGCATGGCTCGCCGAGCCGCATGTGGCCGAATGGTGGGATGAAGGCCCGGAGGCCTCGCTCGCCGAGATCCGCGAGGCGATGGACAGCGTCGAGACCGAGCCGCTGATCGTCGAGCTCGACGGAAGGCCGATCGCCTATATCCAGAGCTACGACCCGCATATGGAAGACGGCCACCCTTACCAGGACCAGCCCTTCGGCACGCTCGGCATGGATATTTCCATCGGTCCTCCCGACCTCGTCGGCAAAGGCCATGGCTCGGCGATCGTCCGGCAATTCACCGACATGCTGTTCGAGGAAGGCTGTCCGCGTGTCGTCATCGACCCGCACCCGGACAACGCCCGTGCAATCCGCGCCTATGAGAAAGCCGGATTCCGGGCGTTCGACACGCGCACGTCGATATACGGCCCGGCTTTGATGATGGCGCGCGACGTCGAATAGCGTTTGCCGAGCGATTCACCGGCCTCAAATCCGTGACAAAATATGCTTTGTTTGCGGGGCGATTCATTTTCGAGGGGAAGCAAGTGGCTCAGATGACGGCGCCGGCCGAACGTGCCCAGTGGGGACTGGACTGGAAGGCGGGCGTGCTCGTCGCGGCCCTGCTCGTCGTTGCGCAGGCGCTTATCCTGCGCCTTCAGGGCCACATCTGGATCTGCAAATGCGGCTACGTGAAATTCTGGCACGGCGTCGTCGTCAGCCCGGAGAACTCACAGCATCTCGCCGACTGGTACACTTTCTCCCACGTCATCCACGGCTTCCTGTTCTACCTGCTGTTCTGGCTGCTTTTCCGCCGCTCGACCGTATGGACGCGTCTTTCCTTCGCCATCCTGCTCGAAGCCGCCTGGGAAATCCTCGAAAACAGCCCGATCATCATCAACCGCTATCGCGAGGCGACGATCTCGCTCGACTATTTCGGCGACTCGATCATCAACTCGGTCTCCGACACGCTGTGGATGGTGCTCGGCTTCTTCCTCGCCGCGCGCCTGCCGGTCTGGTTGACCGTGGTGCTCGCCATCCTGTTCGAGCTGGTTGTCGGCTGGCTGATCCGCGACAACCTGACCCTCAACGTGCTGATGCTGATCTACCCGATCGAGGCGGTGAAGACCTGGCAGGGAGGCCTGTAGGCAGCGCATGGCTCGCGCCCTTGTACAGCGCCTTGCGCCCCATACATAAGCTGCGACCCACCCTGTTCATTTGAGTATCCTGAATGTCCACTTTCTCTCCCCGTGAAATCGTTTCCGAACTCGACCGTTTCATCATCGGCCAGAAGGACGCCAAGCGCGCCGTAGCCATTGCGCTGCGCAACCGCTGGCGCCGCCAGCAGCTCGAAGGGCAGATGCGCGAAGAGGTGATGCCGAAGAACATCCTGATGATCGGCCCGACCGGCGTCGGCAAGACCGAGATCTCGCGACGCCTCGCCAAGCTTGCGGGCGCGCCCTTCGTCAAGGTCGAAGCGACCAAGTTCACCGAGGTCGGCTATGTCGGCCGCGACGTCGAGCAGATCATCCGCGATCTCGTCGAGATCGCCATCGTGCTTGTGCGCGAGAAGATGCGCGAGGACGTCAAGGCGCGCGCCCATGTCAACGCCGAGGAGCGCGTGCTGGAGGCCCTTGTCGGCAAGACCGCCTCGCCGGCGACCCGCGACTCCTTCCGCAAGAAGCTGCGCGACGGCGAGCTCGACGACAAGGAGATCGAGATCGAGGTCGCCGACACCGGCACCGGCGGCATGCCCGGCTTCGACATCCCCGGCATGCCGGGCGGCAGCGTCGGCGTCCTGAACATCAACGACATGATCCAGAAGGCGATGGGCGGCAAGCGCACCAAGACGCGCAAGACCACCGTCAAGGAATCCTACGACGTGCTCGTCAACGACGAGTCCGACAAGCTGCTCGACCAGGACGAGGTGATCCGCCAGGCGCTGGAATCGGCCGAGAATGACGGCATCGTCTTCCTCGACGAGATCGACAAGATCGCTGCCCGCTCCGGCGTTGTCGGCGGTCCTTCGCGCGAAGGCGTGCAGCGCGACCTGCTGCCGCTCGTCGAAGGTACGACGGTCGCCACCAAATACGGGCCGATCAAGACCGACCACATATTGTTCATCGCGTCGGGTGCGTTCCACGTCTCGAAGCCGTCGGACCTCCTGCCGGAGCTGCAGGGCCGCCTGCCGATCCGCGTCGAGCTCCGTGCGCTGGAGAAGGACGATTTTGTCCGCATCCTGACCGAGACCGAGGCGAGCCTGATCAAGCAGTATATCGCGCTGATGAAGACCGAAGGCGTCGAGCTCGATTTCACCACCGACGCCATCGACAGGCTGGCACAGATCGCCGTCGATCTGAACGCCAATGTCGAGAACATCGGCGCGCGGCGTCTGCAGACGGTCATGGAGCGCGTGCTCGACGACATTTCCTACGATGCGCCCGACAAGAGCGGCTCGACCGTCACCGTCGACGCTGCCTATGTCGAGAAGAATGTCGGCGACATGGCCCGCAACACGGATTTGTCGCGTTTTATCCTGTAATGGCGCTGGATCGAGCCAGTGAGGACGCCGTTTGTTTCCTCACTGGCTCGCGAAGCAAGGTATGGTGTGTCCTAATGGAAGCACCAAGCCACCTCCCGACGCTGGTAGAAAACGAAGCTCTCGTCTTTTTCTCGACTCTGGGGAATGCATTCCCTAGGTTGCGCGCGTTGTTTGAGGGACGGCAACCCCTCGGGTGCGGCGAATGAGCAGACAGGCATTTGGACAGGCATTTTTGAGAAGAATCCTTCTGGCGGCGTTCCTTGTCGCCGGCAGCGCCTCCTTGGCGAGCGCAACCACACTCGTTCCGCCCGGCAACCGCTCCCTCGAGCAGCCCGGCGTTCCCGGAGGCTCGTCCAAGCGCACCAAGGCCGGCAAGACGTCCTTCGACGCCAAGTACCGCAAGGTCTATGCGCTGTTGAAGAACGACCACGCCCTGCACAAGAAGATCGTCGAGGCCGCCAACGACTACGGCATCGATCCCATGCACATCGTCGGCGCCATTGTCGGCGCGCACACCTACAATGTCGACGCCTACGACCGGCTGCAGACCTACTACGTCAAGGCCGTGGCCTATCTCAAGGCAGACCTCAGCTTCACCTATGAAGGCGAGGACGTCGACGACTTCGTCAAGCGCCCGCAATTCTCGGAATGCACCGCCGCCGACAGCTACAGCCTCTGGACCTGCCGCGAGCGCGTCTGGAACCGTTCCTTCCGCGGCAAGATCGTCGACGGCACCACCTTCCCGGACAACCGCTTCGCCGCCGTGTTCTTCCAGCCCTACTATGCCGGCCAGACCTTCGGGCTCGGCCAGCTCAGCCCATTGACCGCCCTCCAGATGAGCGATCTCGTACACCAGGTGTCCGGCCTGCCTCGGCTCGACGCCGCCAATCCGAACCAGGTCTACGAGACGATCATGGATCCGGACCTGACGCTCAACTACGTCGCGGCTGCCTTGAAGAAATCGATCGACGCCTACGCCGAGATCGCCGGCTTCGACATATCGCAAAACCCTGGCATCACCGCCACACTCTACAATATCGGCAATCCTGACGCGCGCGCCTATGCGTTGAAGCGCGACAACGAGGAACGCACCGCCCGGGGCGAAGCTCCTCGCTTTCCCGAAGAGAATTATTACGGCTGGCTGGTCAACGAGAAGCTGCCGGAACTCCAGGCGCTTTTTTAACCCCGGTTTTTCCTCCTCCCGCCAGGCAGGTATAGGATGAGACGGTTCGCCGAAGCTGCCAGCTTCCTTTATCTTGCAATCACTTCTTCCAAGGAAAAAGCGCCCGCAGCGCCGGGTCCCGCAGCCACAGTCCGCCCCACATGAAGAGGCCGAGATAGATCGAGAACAGCTGATGCGAAAAGAGCGGACTGCCGGCGCGGATCTGCGTCGCCATCGCGCCGCCGAGCAGCGCCATCATCAGCACCGCGCCAAGCACGCTGGTTTTTGGAAAGACATAGAGCAGCACCAGCACCAGTTCGATGATGCCGATCATCAGAACATAACCGTCCGGCCAGCCCAGCTGCCGCATCGTGTCGTCCGCTACCTGCATGCCGAGCAACTTCGGCGCCACCGACGCGCCAAGCAGGAAAAGCACGAACAGGCCGGACAGAACCCAGCCGGTGATGGTCATCGTTCTCGAATTCATCGTCCTCTCCAGTCCAAGTTTCGACCCAGAGGACGCTGGCCGTTGGTCAATTCCTACACGGGCCAGACGACCTTTTTGGAAGCGGAGTCCGATCACCGTCTCACGCGGAGACGATTTTGCGCCGCTAATCGTCGTACCGTCCTGGCGCCTCCTTGGCCGGTCCGGCGAGCATGGCGATCATCTCCTCCAGTGTCTTGGCATCCAGGCTGCCAATTTTTGCCGCCAGCAGGTTGGCTAGCTCGGTTGCCGCAGGCGACAGGCCGGACGTGTCGATGACGGCGCGCGGGTGCGACTGCCCGGCCAGCTTCAGCACCTCCTCGGCGTCGTCCCAGATGATGTTGAAGTAGCCGATGATTTTCTGCAGCAAGGCCCAGGTCGGCACGCCGCGCCGCCCATGCTCCAGCGCCGAGAGATAGGCGGCACTGACACCGAGCGCCGCGGCCATCTCCTTCTGGCTGACGCCCTTCATGCGGCGCAGTTCGCGCAGTTTTTCTCCCAGCGGCGTCACGCCGACTTCCTGAGGCGGATATAGAGCGCGCCCTCGCCGCCATGCCGGCGGGCCGACACGTCATGACTGGAGACCAGCGCGCGGAAAGGCGGCGTCGACAGCCAGGCCGGGACCTGCCGGCGCAGCACGCCGTCGCCGCCCGACGAAAATCCCTTGCCGGTGATGACAAGCACGTAACGCACCCCGCTGGCATGCGCCCGCTGCAGGAAGGAGAGAAGCAGATGATGCGCCTCGCTCTGCGTCATGCCGTGCAGATCGACCCGGCCCTCGATCGGCAGCCTGCCTTTGGACAGCTTGTCCAGCGTCGGACGGTCCAACGAATGCATCACATGCTGCCGCTTCGGCGGCATGGCAGCCGTCGCCGCGGACGCAACGATTACCGGGGCGTTGGGCATCTTTTCCTCCGCACTGGTCTTCGGCAGATCATCCTCGACAGCTTTGCGGCCCTTGAGCGGCGTCGCGGACTTGGCCACCAAATTCCAGAGGACGCGGTCCTCGTCGGTCAGCCTTTTTCCCGACCGGCTGCTCATCAGACGCCCTCGACCAACGGCTTCGGCAGCAGCGCATAAAAATCGGCCGCGTTGCGCACGACGCCGGCGATCTCGCCGGCCGCATCGCCCGAGCCGGCAAACAGATCGCCGCGCGCGGACCCGACGATCGCCGATCCGGTGTCCTGCGCGATCATCAGTCGCCTAAACCCGTTGCCGCCGAAGGCAGCCAGCGAAGGCGCGTCGATGTAGAAAGGCGTGCCGAACGTATGAAGCAGCCGGTCGACCGCCACTGAGCGACCTGATGTCAGCGGCACTTTTGCCGCCGCGACCGGACCGAGATTGGGGTCATCGACTGCTGCCTCACGGAAGAAGATGTAGGAGCGGTTCTTCCAGAGAATCTCATCGACACGCCCGGGATTCTTCATCAACCAGGCGCGGATCGACTGCATCGTCACCCGTTCGAGGGGGATTTCGCCGAGATCGGCCAGCACCCTGCCGATCCCCGTGAACCGCTGGCCGGACTTCGCTGCAAAGGTCACGCGCTTCGTCGAGCCATCGGTCATCTCGAGCCGCGCCGCGCCCTGTACGTGAATGAAGAAGGCGTCCACCTTGCTTTCCAGCCAGGCGATTTCGAGTCCTTGCTCCTTCAGCGCGCCTGTATCGATTGCCTGGCGGTCGTAATATTCGACCGGCCCTGCCTCGGTTCGCCTGGCGAATGCAAGATAGGCATCCATTGCGCTCGGCCGGTTCGTATCGTCCACATCGATGAGATCAAGCGGCCGTCTGAGCAGCGGGACCGTAAAATCTTCCGTCCTGATGGGCGAAGCCAGAACTACCGGCTCGTAGAAGCCGGTCACGAAGCCGTCCTTCGTACTCTCGGGCGAAACGAAAGCCGGCACGAAGTGTTTCTCGAAGAACGCTCGCGCCCCAAACTCATCCGCAGGCGGCGTCTCACGCGCGGCCGCATAGGCGGCAGCAAAGCTTTCGAACGCCACGCCGAGCGCGCCGGTGCGATAGGGTTTTTCCAGCACGTGGAGGGCGGAGCGCCGGAAAGCCTCGAAGGCCGGAAGCGGATCGTCATCCGCCCAGCCGGGCAAATCGGCGAAGGAAACGGGGCGGAAGAGCGGAGATATCGGCACGGGCCTCATCCCACGCCCATGAGCTCGCTTACTCTTCCTCTTCGGTCGCGACGAGCTTCCAGTTCGGATCCTTCGAACGCGTGTCGCGGGCGAAGGTCCAGACATCCTTCACCTCGGCGACCGTTTCGGGATCGCCGTCGATGACCTCGCCGGCCTTGTTGCGTGTCGCAGAGATAAGCTCGCTGACGATGCGCAGCGTCACATGGGCCTCGCTGCCCTTCATCTCGGCCGAGACAATGTCGGCCTTGTCGATGCCGACGAAAGAACTCTGGATTTTCTCGGACCGCGACTCGCGATCCGAGATCGCCGCGACAAAGCCATCGAACACTTCCCGCGACAAGAGATTCTTCAGCGTTTTGCGATCGCCGTCGGCATAGGCCATCACGATCATCTCGTAGGCCATCTTGGCGCCGTCGACGAAAGACTTCGGCTCGAAGCTTGGATCGGCGTCCTTTATGGCGCGCAGTCCCTTGTTCAGGTCGCTGCCTGGTTTTTCGAAAGCATCGATCGACGCGTACGCATCGTCGACAGCTTCGCCAGCCGCCTTTTTGCGCGGCAGCGAGACGACGTTCTCGTTCTTTGCGGGGGCGTCCTTGGCGGTGCGCGCGGCGGTATAGGGATCGAAAGGCGGACGCTCATTGCCCGTGCGGCGGCCGAGCACGTTGCGCAGCTGGAAAAAGATCACCACAGCCGCAACCAGGAAAAAAATCGTGCCGAAGTCGAAAAATTCCATCTGTGCCGCCAGTAGATCCCTTGCTTCAGCCCGTATTCAGCCGGCAGAACGGCTCGTTGTGCCGTGCAGGTTCCAGCACCCTGCATATAGAACGCATGCCGCGATCATTCAAATCAAAGGCCTGCATACCTATCTAGCACGGAAAGCGCCAGCGGTGACGGGGGCTTTTGCCGCACCGGCAAAGTTTGTTTCCGATACCACTGGACCGCCAATCCGATACGACCTTGCGGAGTCCATAGCCAGAACCGATGCGATTTCCCGTCATCCCGCTCTTTCTGCTTGCCCTGCCTTTTCTCGAGATCGCCGGATTCGTGATCGTCGGACAGCAGATCGGCGTGCTTTATACGCTTGCCCTCGTCGTTGCGGCGGGCATTCTCGGCGCCGTCCTGCTGCGCGTCCAAGGTTTTGGCGTGATGACTCGCATCCGGCGCGAGCTCGACGAAGGCGGGGATCCGAGCCGCGAGCTTGCCCATGGGGCGATGATCCTGCTTGCCGGCGTGCTGCTCCTCATCCCTGGCTTCGTCACCGACATCATCGGCCTGCTTCTCTTCCTGCCTCCGGTGCGCAATGTCGCCTGGCGTTTTCTCAAGAGCCGCGTGTCCGTCGCGGCGGGCGGTTTTGGCGGCTTCGCACGACCGAGCGCCCGGCGGCGCGGCAAGACCATCGATCTCGATGCCGACGAGTACAGTTCCGCTCCTGATGGCGACCCTCGCGCGGATTCGCCCTGGCGGCGCATCGACGGGGACTGATCCGTCCTGTCCTTTGCCGGGCTTTCGACCGCGGAAGACGGCACCTGCCGAACCTTGTCTTGCCATGCCTGCCATGCTAGCCAACCCGCGATTTCAAACCGGGCCGCACCGCGGCCGCATGGGACAAGGAAACCGGCTCGATGGCCAATGAAGAACAGAAGCCGGCAGGCGCTGCCACCAACGGAAACGGCACGAAGACCGCTCTCAACGTGCTGGCGCAGTATGTGAAGGATCTCTCATTCGAAAGCCCCGGCGCGCCGAACTCGCTGCGCGGGCGCGACAAGGCTCCAGGCATCGCCATCAACGTGAACGTCAACGCCAATCCGCTTTCGGAAAAGGAATATGACGTCACGCTGACACTGACTGCCAAGGCCTCCTTCGAAAAGGACGTTCTTTTCAACGTCGAGCTCGTTTATGGCGGCGTCTTCCGCGTCGAAGGCTTTCCGCAGGAGCACATGCTGCCGCTGCTCTTCATCGAATGCCCGCGGCTGCTCTTCCCCTTCGCACGCCAGATCATCGCCGAGGCGACCCGCAACGGCGGCTTCCCACCGCTGATGCTCGACCCGATCGATTTCGCCCAGATGTTCCAGCAGAAGCTCGCTGAGGACCAGGCCAAGGCGAAGACCCAGGTGAGCTGAACGGCCCTACAATTCTAGAACAGAATCTAGACTGGAAAGCCCGGCCCTCGCGCCGGGCTTTTTTGTGCCACGGTTGTTTCGCCGTTCTGGCCCTTGCCTCAAGACGCGGCGAACCGCCTTTTCACGTACCCTATGACAGTCCTGGAAACACACATGGACAGGACGGCAAGCGGATGGGTCAACGGGCTCATCGGCGTCGTCATCTTCAGCGCATCGCTGCCCGCCACGCGGGTCGCGGTGCTCGAGTTCGATCCGCTCTTCCTGACGGCGGCGCGTGCGGCGATCGCCGGATTGCTGGGGCTTGGACTGCTGCTTCTGTTCAAGGAAAAACGTCCATCGCGCGGCGACCTGACCTCTCTACTCATCGTCGCGCTGGGCGTGGTCGTCGGATTCCCGCTGCTCACAGCACTTGCCTTGCAGTATGTGACGTCGGCGCACTCCATCGTCTTCATCGGGCTGCTTCCGCTCTCCACGGCAATATTCGGGGTGCTGCGCGGCGGGGAGCGGCCGAAACCCGCCTTTTGGCTGTTTTCAGCACTCGGCAGCGCGCTGGTTGCCGGCTTTGCCCTGATGCAGGGGCTGGCAGCGTCGCCGGTGGGCGACGCGCTGATGCTCGCCGCCATCATCGTCTGCGGGCTGGGCTATGCCGAGGGTGCAAAACTGTCGCGCACGCTCGGCGGATGGCAGGTCATCTCCTGGGCGCTCGTGCTTTCGCTTCCGGTCATGCTCGTGCTGTCGGTCGTCACCCTGCCCTCGTCATTCACCACGATCAGCCTGCCGGCCTGGATCGGGCTCGCCTATGTCTCGCTGTTCAGCATGCTGATCGGCTTCGTCTTCTGGTACCGCGGTCTCGCCCAAGGCGGCATCGCCGCCGTCGGCCAGCTGCAATTGCTTCAGCCCTTCTTCGGATTGGCCATCGCCGCGGCATTACTCGGCGAACCGGTCACCTGGGCGATGCTGCTGATCACCGTCGGGGTGATCCTCTGTGTTTTCGGGGCACGGAAGTTCGCCAGGTAGGACGGGACCGGCGCGCGGCGACCAAGGTTACGCCGCGAGCTCTTCGTTCATCGTCAGCCAAACCGCCTTCTCGCCGAGGTCCTTGACCAGCAGGCTGTGCGCGGCGAGGTCGGCTTGCGTGATGCGGGGCGCCAGCGGGGCCGGACGCTGGCGGATGGTGATCTCGATCGTCGTGATCTCCAGGGAAGCCGAAGGACCGGAGACGAACGTGTCGAGGCCGAGCGCGGCCTGCTTGCCGCCGATCAGCTCGATATAGACTTCCGCCAGGAGCTCGGAGTCGAGCAGGGCGCCGTGCTTGGTGCGGTGGCTGTTGTCGATACCGTAGCGCCGGCAGAGCGCGTCGAGCGAGTTCGGCCCCATCGGATGCTTGCGCTTGGCGATCGCCAGCGTGTCGACCACCCGGTTCTGCTCGACCGACAGATGGCCGAGCCGGGCGAACTCGGCGTTGATGAATGCGATGTCGAAGCCGGCATTGTGGGCGACCAGATGCGCGCCGTCGATGAATTCGATGAATTCTTCCGCAATGTCGGCGAAGCCTGGCTTGTCGGCGAGGTCGGCCATGGAAATGCCATGGACGGCTTGCGCCTCGGCGTTGATCTCGCGGCCCTGCGGATTGATGTAGCGGTGGAAGGTCCTGCCGGTCGGGAACCGGTTGACGAGCTCGATGCCGCCAAGCTCGATGACGCGGTCATCGCGCCAATCAAGTCCGGTCGTCTCTGTATCGAAGACGATTTCCCGCATCGAATCAGTTTCTCCTTCGCGGCAAAGCATGGGATGCCGAGCGCCACCCCGCAAGGTTTGGTCTGCCCTCTCCCCAACCGAACCCTGTCTCGGCATCCTTTCCGCCGGCGTGTTTCATCGTTGCCACGCCCTGCTTTCGCAATCTGGCCATTGTGGGAAGCGGCGCATGGGGCGACGTCTTCAAATCTAGTTAAGTTGACGCGCTCCC